>JACXTQ010000185.1 GCA_016919605.1 Methylovulum sp. | reverse complement strand
TGCTCTTCGGGGTTGGGGTAGTTGCGTTTTTTGTTTTGGTGCAAATAAGTGATGGTTTTGCCGTCTTCGCTAAAGGCGATCAAGTTGTTGGCAATCTCTTGGGGTATCAGCAAACCGTGCGTGTTGACCGCACGCGCCCAACCTTCCACAGAGATTTACAGCTTCTTCAACGCCGCCAACCTGTCCTGGATAGACGTGGCGGCGGGGGCTTTGCCGCTGACCGCATCCATCGCCGCCTTAATGTCGGGGTTGTCTTCGGCTGGGGTGGGTTGCAGCAAGCTGGCTTTGCGGTTGGCGGCATCGGCAGCGGCCAGCGAGTTTTCGGCCAGCTTGTTGATGTGATCTAAGGCGCTGCTTAACGAAGAGGAACTGCCGGACAGGCCACTGGCCATTTTGGCGGCTTCGGCCTTGTCTTGGGCGCGTTCTTTCAGCAATTCGGCGTGGGCCATTTGCCTTTTTGCCTGTTCCAGAGTATGGCGGGCAGTCCTCAGTTTCTCGGCATATTGCTTGACCAAGCCTTCCAGCTCGTCCATGTACCGCTTGGCATCATCGGCTTCTTGCTTTTCCCGCTCAATATCCGGCTGCATGTCTTCAAGCAACGTGACCAATTGATTAAGGGCGGCGGCTTTTTCGGGGTTGGCCTGTAAAAATTCCGCCGCCGCCAGCCGTTGGTTGTACAAGGCGGTGATGGCTTCGGCCTCTTTGTGTTCTTTTTCCCAGGCTTTTTTGGCGTTAGAAAATGACAGGTTGAGCTTATCAAACTTTTCTTCTATTTCGGCAATCGCCGCCTCGGTAGCCCCTTCGGGGTCAAATTTTACAATCGCTTCGCCTAATAATCGGGAGATGTCCTTGGCTTTTTGGATTCCGTAATTTTTAAAAAATAACATGGTGGGCTGTTCCTCGTGGGGTAAGGTTTAAGGGCACTGCCATTAAGTTAAGGATTTGTGCCTGTAATTTCAATAAGATAGGATTATCCGTTCGCCCTGAGCTGGTCGAAGGGTGGACGGTTAATCCGGTCATGGTTCGACAGGCTCACCACGAACGGATTAACTTACTACGACCTTAACTCAATAGCGTTTTCTATGTTATTGAATATAAATAGTATTCCTTAACTTAATGGCAGTGATTTATGCCCTGCGGGTACGCTCCGGCGTGGGAACGATAGTGTATTGTTTTATCTTGTTGAAATTAAAGGCACAAATCCTTAACTTAATGACAGTAAGGGTTTAAGGGGGGTGCCAATGGCTTGCGCGGGGCCGGTTTTTTTATCGATAAAGCCAACTGCAATATGGCTTCCATTACCCCCCCTATTGGTAAGTGATGGATTTCACCCGCTAACTGATGTTCTCGTTCGGTTCGACTGCTCATTATTGCCTCCCTAGAAAACTATCCAAAATAGGGTGTGATGATTTTGCCCATCATGCTGGTTTTAAGTTTACCCTATTTTCGGCTGTAACCACAGCGCCCGATAATTCCGGCCACCAGCCCGCGTAGGGTGCGGGCGATAGCGTAATGCACCGGATGAGCGGAAGTTAACTGCGGTGCTATACGGCTATCGCCTATTGTAACCCTGCGGAATGCGTCTTACGGGTTGATGTTACGCGAGAAAGCGGGGTCAGCCTTATTGTGTTGAAAAATACAGAACAGCCACAGTCGCAAGGCGGCCCGATTCTGTTGGGGTAGGTAGTCGTTTTTGTGAGTTACCTTGGGTTATTGATGTCTGTGATAAAATAGGGTGAAATCAAAATATTCCATTGTTATTTTATGTATATCGAAGAGCTTATCTTAAAAAATTTCCGTGGCTTTACAATGGCGCGAATACCGTTTACGGATGAGGGGGGCAATCAGCCGAGTAAGGCCATTATTTTTATTGGCGACAACGGGGCTGGTAAAACCACGCTTTTAGATGCCTTGAAAATTAACTTAAGTTGGTTGGTGGCAAGGATTAACCGAGATAAGGGCAACGGCTGCCCTCTTGCGGATACCGATGTCCAAAATGGGCAAACTTTTACCGATATTGCCTTGCAATTGCAATACGCAGGACAAGGCTACTCTTGGCGGTTAGCAAAAACCTTAAAAGGTCGGCTTAAAACAACAGGTAGCCAACTGGATGAAGTCAGTCATTTAGCCCATGTGTTTAGGGAGCAATTGACAAAAGACATAAGCAAAACCACCCTGCCTTTGCTTGTCTACTATCCGGTCGAGCGTACTGTGCCGAATATTCGGCTAGAGAACCAAGTTCGCTTGGAAGGTTATAATCAGCTTAATGGCTACGATAACGCTTTGCAAGGCCTCACCTTCCGGCATTTTTTTGAGTGGTTCTATGAGCGGGAGGCTTACGAAAACGAGATGCAAATGCACCAATATCAGCAGTTTTTCGGTGAGATTTCGGATTCATCGGATTCAGCTGATTTGACTCAGTTATCGTCGCTTCTCGATAGCTTTAAAGAGCAAAAAGATCCGCAGTTAACAGCCGTCCGTTCAGCTATCAAAACCTTCATGACGGATTTTGAGCGTTTGCGCATTGAACATAACCCGCTACGGATGCTGATAGACAAAAACGGCACAACTTTAGATGCCGCACAGCTTTCGCAAGGCGAAAAATCTATGATGGCTTTAGTGGGTGATATTGCCAGGCGTTTGGCAATGATGAATCCGGGTCTGGTAAATCCTTTAGAAGGTTTCGGTATAGTTTTGATTGATGAAATAGACCTGCACCTGCATCCTAAGTGGCAACGGTCGATTGTCAGCAACCTTAACCGGACTTTCCCAAATTGCCAGTTTATCTTGACCACGCATTCGCCTATTGTCATTAGCGATTCCCCCCATTTGCTATGCTACTCGCTTAATGGGGGGGATGTGCAAAAATTGCATAACCTCTATGGCATGGATGTCAATCAAGTGTTGTTGCAAGACATGGATGCCCTTATCCGTAATGCCGATATCCAACAAGCGTTGGACGATTTGCTTGACAGTCTGCAAGATGGCCGTTCAGTCGAAGCCAAAGCATTATTGGCTGAACTTGAACAAAAAATCGCCATTGATAATCTGGAATTAAGCAAAGCCAAATTATTGATGCTGCGTTTGGAGGCGCAACGTGCGGCACATCATTAAAGGACAAGAGCCGTCTGAATTGAAGAAATGGAAAAAAGCCAATCCCAAAAAACGCCGTTATCCAGACTTGGACGCTACTGAAAAAGGCAGGGAAGCCCACCAAGCCATACGCCAAACCGCCCTTAAGGAGCAATTTTATTTATGCGCCTATTGTTGCAAGGCCATTGATGAAGAACATAGCACTAATGAACATATTGCCAGCCAACGCGCCGCGCCACAAAAAAGCCTGGATTTTAGCAACATTGTTGCTTCCTGCGACACCGCCAGACGCTGCAACCAAGCACGCGGTTCTCAAGAGCTGCTGTTGACCCCGTTGATGGCGGCCTGTGAGAGTGAGCTAAAGTTTCGTTTGTCAGGTAAAGTCAAGGGTCTCACTGAACGGGCTACCCAAGCTATAGGCATACTGGGATTAAATGAACCGGCAATACGCAACGAGCGTAAGCAATTGATGGATGTTGTGCTCTATGGCTACGAAATGACGGAGCTACCTAACGATGACAGCTTATTAGACATCATGTTGGATCTTTTGCAAAAACCGGACGAAGCAGGGAGGTTGCCGCCATTTGGTCCGGCGTTAGCCAATATCATCAGACACCTTCTTATCCCCAACAATCCATAACAGCTGTCGATGTGTTGCGGTTGAAATGTTAAACTTTACCTCTTCATAATTTCCAGCTTACCCACTCCGATGACCGAAGAGATACAGATTCCGCGTAAAATTGCCAACCAACTGCTGCATATCGCCCAGCTTTCGCCTGAACAGGAGGTGTGTGGCCTGTTAGGGGGCAAGGCGGGGGTGCCTAGCCGTTGCTATCCTGTCGCTAATGTCGCCGAGCTACCTGCGCAACGCTTTTTGTTGGACCCGGCGGGGCAAGTCGCAGCTTTTAAGGCTATGCGCGAGAGCGGTGAAAGTTTGTTGGCGATTTATCACTCCCACCCCCATGCCCCTGCCATACCCTCAGCAACGGATTTGGAGTTGTCCGAATACCCAGAGGCTTTGTATTTGATTATCTCCTTGGACACTAAGGGCATTTTGGAAATGCGCGGGTTTTATCTGGAACCAAAAGGTAGCCGTGAGGTGTCGTTGGTGTTGGCTGAAGATTAGGCGGCCTGTTGGCCGTGAGGCCGCCGTTTATCCTTTACTTCTCCCTTTGACCCCTGTCGCCATTAAGTTAAGAGGTTCATTTTTATAATCAATATATTCCATCGTTCCCACGCCGGAGCGTACCCGCAGGGCATAAATCACTGCCCTTAAGTTAAGATATTCGTTTTAATAATCAATAGATTGCTACGAAAAACATACCGTAGGTCGGGTTAGCGATAGCGTAACCCGACATGTGCTGATCGGATAATGTCGGGTTACGCTATCGCTAACCCGACCTACGATAATTTTATCTAGTTGATAATAAATATAAAAATACTTAGCTTAATGGCAGTGATTTATGCCCTGCGGGTACGCTCCCGGCGTGGGAACGATAGGTAATTGATTTCCCATTAACCTAATGACAGTGCCTTTGACCCCCCGCTATTTTTAATGACTTCCAGCCAGACATCCCACACGCCGATGATGCAGCAGTATTTCCGCATCAAGGCCGATTATCCTGACACCCTGCTGTTTTACCGTATGGGTGACTTTTACGAGCTGTTTTTTGACGATGCCAAAAAAGCCGCGCAATTGCTTAATATTACCCTGACTAGCCGAGGCAATTCGGGGGGGGAGCCGATTGCGATGGCGGGTATCCCTTACCATGCGGCGGAAAATTATCTAGCGCGGTTGCTGAAAAGTGGCATTTCGGTGGCGATTTGTGAGCAAATCGGCGACCCCGCCACCAGTAAGGGGCCGGTCGAGCGTAAGGTGGTGCGTATCATCACGCCCGGGACGGTGACGGATGAGGCATTGTTGGAAGACCGCAAAGACAATCTGTTGGTGGCGGTGGTGCAAGTCCAGCAGGTTTATGGTCTGGCCAGTTTGGATTTGAGCAACGGGCGGTTTATCTTGCAAGAGTTGGATGCCCACGACCAGCTTATCAGTGAGATAGCCCGCCTAAATCCGGCGGAGCTGTTATTGAGCGAAGAGTGGACCGCCCCGCCCGCGCTTAAGCAACGTAGCGGGGTGTGTAAACGTCCGCCTTGGCATTTTGACGCGGCCAGCGCTAGGCAGTTGGTGCTGAGGCAATTTAACACGCTGGATTTGAAAGGCTACGGCTGTGATGCCATGCACACTGCGATTGCCGCCGCCGGGGCGTTGTTGCAGTATGTCAAGGACACCCAGCAGGGGGCGTTGCCGCATATCCAAGGTATTCGCATTGAGCAAACTGACGAGTGCATTTTGCTGGATGCCGCCAGCCGCCGCAATTTGGAGTTGGACAGCCACCCGACCGGACACTTGCAATACACTTTGTTTGGGGTGTTGGATAGGACCGCCACGGCGATGGGTGGCCGTTGTTTGCGGCGCTGGCTGAACAGGCCGTTGCGCGACCATGAGGTGCTGAAAAACCGTTATGCCTGTGTCGGCAGTTTGCTGGAACACCAGCTTTACGAGCAGGTGCAAGCGGTGCTGCGGCAGGTGGGCGATATTGAGCGGGTTAGCTCTAGGATTGCCTTAAAATCGGCGCGGCCCCGTGATTTGTTGGTGTTGCGCAATACCTTGGCGATATTGCCGACGTTACAGGGCTGTTTGGCGGACAGCGACAATCCGCAACTGGCACTGTTGCGCGGCCAGATTGGCGAACATCCTGAGCTGGTGCAGTTGTTGCAAAAAGCCCTAATCGACAATCCGCCGGTGTTGATTCGTGACGGCGGCGTGTTGGCGGCGGGCTTTAATGAGGAATTGGATGAGCTGCGCAATTTAAGCCAAAATGCCGACCAGTTTTTGCTGGATATGGAAACGCGGGAAAAAGCCGCCACCGGCATTGCTAATCTAAAGGTCAATTATAACCGTGTGCATGGCTATTATATTGAAATATCCAATGCGCACGGCGACAAAATCCCCGCCCATTACACTCGCAAGCAAACCTTAAAAGGGGTTGAGCGCTATATCACCGAGGAATTGAAGGCGTTTGAAAACAAGGTACTGAGTGCGCGGGAAAAATCGCTGGCCTTTGAAAAAGCCTTGTATGACGGCCTGTTGACCACTATCGCGCAATCGTTGGTGGTGTTGCAGCAGTGCGCCGCCGCTTTGGCGGAATTGGATGTGCTGGTCAATTTTGCCGAACGCGCCGACACCTTGGATTTGTCGGCGCCGGTGTTGGCGGAAAAGCCGGGCATCCGCATTAGCGGAGGGCGGCATCTGGTGGTCGAGCAGGTGTCGGATATTCCGTTTGTCGCCAATGACCTGGTGTTTTCGCCACTGCGGCGGATGCTGGTGATTACCGGTCCGAATATGGGCGGTAAGTCCACCTATATGCGCCAAGCGGCGTTGATTGTGCTGATTGCCCATATCGGTTGTTATGTGCCTGCCAAGGCCTTGGTGTGCGGGCCGGTGGACAAAATTTTTACCCGTATCGGCGCGTCTGACGACTTGTCCGGCGGGCGTTCGACGTTTATGGTGGAAATGTCGGAAACTGCCAATATCCTCCATAACGCCACCGCCAAAAGCTTGGTGCTGATGGATGAGATAGGGCGCGGCACCAGCACTTTTGACGGTTTGTCCTTGGCGTGGGCGTGCGCCGATTATCTAGCGAAAGAATGCAAGGCGTTCACCTTGTTCGCCACCCATTATTTTGAGCTGACCTCGCTGGCGGAAGAGCAAAAAGTCATCCATAACGTGCATTTGGACGCGATGGAACATGACGATAAGATTATCTTTTTACACGCGGTGAAAGAAGGCGCGGCCAACCAAAGCTATGGCCTGCAAGTCGCGGCTTTGGCGGGTGTGCCTAGGCAGGTGATTGAAAAAGCCAAAAACAAATTGCAGCATTTGGAAAATTTGGCGTATATGGAACAGCAAAAGGAAACCGGCACCAACCAATTGGATTTGTTCTCCGCCCCCGAATGCCATCCGGCAGTGGCGCTGCTGGAAGATTTAAAACCCGATGAGTTAAGCCCTAGGCAAGCTTTGGATTGGCTTTATAAGTTGAAGGGCTTGGTGTAGATTGTAGTGTAGAGACTGTTATCCGACTAGCGACCCGCCACTATCTCCATAAACCGCGCCAGCAAGGCATAGGCCGCCGGAGTCTCGTCTA
>JACXTQ010000184.1 GCA_016919605.1 Methylovulum sp. | reverse complement strand
GCAGACCAATAAAAACAAAGTGGCCAAAAATAGGGCCGGAAAAAGCGTTCCCGTGATGGAACCGATAATAAACGCCATCAGTAACAGCAATGAAGCCGTAATCAGTTCCTTGCGCCAAACACTCATCAGGTTTATTCCATTAGTGAAAAACGGTAGCCAAAACCGCGCACGGTTTGCACCAAGTCTTCGCGCCCGTGTTCCCCCAAAATTTTGCGCAGGCGGCGGATATGCACGTCAATTGTGCGTTCTTCAATATAAACGCTGCGGCCCCATACTTGGTCGAGCAATTGGGTGCGGCTGTAGACTTTGTCGGGATGGGTCATAAAAAATTGCATCAGGCGGAATTCGGTCGGGCTGACTTCCAATTGCTTGTCGCCGATGCTCAGCCGATGCTGTTCGGTGTCCAACACCAAATCGCCCAAGGCAATTTGCGCCAAGCCTTGGATTTTGCCACTGCGGCGCAATACCGCCCGCACCCTGGCCACCAATTCTTTTGGCGAAAAAGGCTTGGTGATGTAATCGTCGGCGCCAATTTCCAGCCCCCTGACCTTGTCTTCCTCTTCGCCACGGGCGGTGAGCAGGATAATCGGCAAATCCCGGTACACTGGCTCTTTTTTTAAGCGTCTAGCCCATTCCACGCCACTAATGCCGGGCAACATCCAGTCCAACAAGATCAAATCCGGTGAAATGTCATTCAACGCTTTCTGGGCATCCTCGGCATCAGCTGCGGCGATGGATTTGAAGCCAGCTTGCTCAAGCACCATCATCAGCATTCCCCTGATGGCATCTTCGTCTTCAACAACAAGAATATTCAATCTCGACATAAGTTCTACAGCTAAAAAATGAATGATTATATCTTAACAATCGGCGTATTGCTTTTTGATGACAACAAAGCAGCGTTGGTTACAACGCCGCCAAGTCGGGGATTAAAGGTAGCTAGTCCTTTATTTGATGGTGATGGTGTGTAAAGTCTCCAGAGCCGCACTGCTAAATTCATTGAAGTTTTTATCCTGTTGCTCGATAAACAAAGCCGCGATCCCAGCTTTATTGGCCGCCGCGATCCCCGCCTCGCGGCCTAGGCACAACAGGGCGGTAGACCAGGCATCGGCTTGGGTGGGGTCGCCGTGGATAACCGTCACCGACACGGTGTTGTGTTCTACGGGGACACCGGAGCGGGCATCCAAAATATGGCTATAACGCTTGCCGTTGACATCAAAATAATGCCGATAAGTGCCGGAAGTCATGATTGCTAACGGCTCTGGCTGGTTAATGGTGATGATTTTTTGCATAGTGCGCTCATCGGGCAGGGGTTTTTCCAGGGCAACACGCCATGCCTCGCCATCGGGTTTTTTGCCGCGTGTCTGCAACTCACCACCAATTTCCACCAGATAATTATCAATGCCCTGCTGTTCTAACACAGCCGAAATACGCGCCACGCTATAACCTTGGGCGATGGATGACAAATCAATCCGCAATTGGGGAATGAGTTTACGCAAATGGGTACTGTCTAGCACCTCAATCTTAGCAAACCCTACTTCCTTTAAGGTTGCTTGCAAGGTGCTCGGATTAGGTGCCGAAAATTTGTCGGCCTTAAAGCCCCATAAATCAAATAAGGGCTTAATGGTCAGGTCATAACAGCCTTGGCTGGCGACACTGACCAGCCGCGCTTGCTCAATTAAACTGATAATTTCCTCACTTACCTGTTGCGGCTCGCTGCTGATGGTGGCATTGAGTTGTTCAATCTGTGAATCGGGGCGGTAATTGGACAGCAATTTGTCAAGGCGGCTAAATTCGGCATCGGCCAACTGTTTGATGGCTTGGCTGTCGGTGGCAGTTTTTGCCCAAAAGCTGACATGGTAAGTGGTGCCTTGGGCCGTGCCGGCGAATTTTTGCACGGTAGGTTGCGAGCAGCCAAACAGCAGGGCGGCGGATAGGAAAATGACCAAAGCGGTGCAGTGGCGGTAAAAATAATGGCTCATGATGATGGTGGGTTAATTGACGGTAGAGTAGTCATTATACCAAGCCAGCACGTTATCTGATGTAAAAGGCCGTATCAGCTTGCCGGGTTTTTGACCTTAATATAGTCCCCCTTGGCCTCTCTGCTAGATCCGACCACGATCCGTTGCAATCCGGTAGCTGTTTGTTCCAGCATCCCTGACACTTCGACTGTTTCGCCTGTGAATGCCTGCCCGATATAGGTGGCGGTGAAACAGATGACGCTGGCGATAGTAGGATGGTCAATACCAAACCGCGCCGGATAATCAAAGCCATAACGGTCATCGACAATCTGGCATTGCACCGTCACTGCCCCGTGTTTGCTACAGCTGCCGTCTTCAACCGTACTGCCGTCAAGCAGGCTGAGATCAAATTTACGCCCGTTCACTAGGGCCTTGTTGTATTTGCGCTGTTCATGCCAGACGTATTCCGCGTAGCTTAATTCCGCCGCACGGCGTTGGTAGGCCTCTTGCCAGTCGGTGTCGGTCAATCTGTCTAGCTGGCCTTGTTGGATCAGTTCACCGATCAAAGCCCGGCAGTGTTGGAACACGGTACGGTCATAGCATACCAAATCAATGTCCGAGGCTGGATTGTGTGTGTTAACCAGTAGTGACCCGGTTATGCCGAGCGCCAGCAGGTTTACCCCGTGCACCTGCAATAATTGCCCTAGTTGATAAGCATCGTGTTCCACGCTATCGTCCGGGGCTGTACGCATCAATGCTTGCAATCGTTGGCGCGGTTGGTGGTGCCTGATGATGTTTTGGATAGCGACGGCATGTAAATGGGCGGCCAGACGCGTTGAAAAATGTAGGTATTCAGGGTGATGGGCTTGCAAAAACGCATTGGCGGCGGCGGTGGAGTATTTTTTCCAGCCGGATGCTTCCAGGACATAGCGTAAGAAACACAGTACCTTGCCGTTTTCAATATCGGGTGCGACTACGGCGAACAATAAGCCTTCGCCCGTTTCAATAAAATCTTTCGGGTAAACTAGGGGATCTATGGTGTTTTTCATAACAGGGCCGATATGCCGGAAATAAGCTTAAATATTGAAAAATAGTGTATAACCGCTGGACTAAATAGCCATAGTATAGATATACTTAAAACCATTAGGGGTGGGCAGGAAGCTGTCGGCGCATCGCCAAGACCTGTTCGCTTATGGCTATTCAAAGGCTTCTTATGTCGATTTGTATCAAAACGGCGAGGCTAAACCTTACCTTACAAGGCCATTTTATGCATCTTTATTGGCTTTTGGGCAAAAATTAATTGCAAGCCTAACGTCCGTTCTTGCAAACAGCCGGTATAAGCTATACATTGACCGCTATCTGCTGGAGGGTGTTTAAGGCGTTTAGTCCTGCCCGCAAAAAGGCTTAACCTTTCATTGGTTTTTTGCGCATTATCCCTTATAGGGGGAGGTAGGCTATTATAAAAGCCTTTATTGCAATAAAATACAGGGAGCCGACTAGGCCATTACAACACAGCAAAAGCCTGATGGTTTTATCTTAAAACGCATAGGCTTTCAATTCGGGCGCATTTCACATCGGGTAACGCATCATGAACAATCAAGAAAAACAAGCTAATGGCAAGCACGCTGATGGCCTAAGCAAAAGGCGGCTATTCCTAAAAAAAGCCGGGGTGGCGGCACCGGTTTTATTGACCTTGACCAGCCCTTCCGTGTTTGGCCTTAGCGATCTATGCTTGTCGCAACAATTGTCCGGTACCCATTCCGGTACTGCATTGTTGTGCAATACCGGGGCAAATCCTGTTACGGTGCTGGGTGCTTTGACCACAGACGAGGGCAACAGGCTGTTTAATGGCGAATTCGGCGCGGCCGTAGGTGGCAACCCTAATTTCAGTGCTATATTGACAGCTTATGCTGGTGATTTGACAACTTACAAGCTCGAAGCTTACTTTGTCACGGCTTTGTTAAATGCCGAACATGCGGGCGGTGGCGCACCTTATATTTTAACCTCCAGCCAAGTGCTGGGCTTATACAGTGGTGCGCCCGTGCCACCCGCCTACGCTGATATTTATGCCTTTTTAGAGGCAACGTGGCGTACGGCTTAAGCTTTAATCCTTGACCTACAAGGATGACAGCTTGCGCCATCACTCGCGGGCATTTGCTCTGGTTTGGCCCTCAAAAAACCTATGGTGCGGGCTGTTACGGCAAGCTGTATGTAGCCATAGGTTTGGCAATGCGCCATCGGTAGCCCAATTTGACAGATAATCAAGTGACTGAAAATCATTCCATCGCCGTTTTGAAGCCCTCCGGGGTTTTTTGCCATTTCTGGACAGATGAATGT
>JACXTQ010000183.1 GCA_016919605.1 Methylovulum sp. | reverse complement strand
CTCCAATTAAGATCAAATTGTATGTCTCGCTGACATTTAATTGACTGATTTTGGTATTTTCCAAATACGAACCCGGCGGAATTTCAATTTGCGCCATGGTCAGGTCATTTTGCCCAAACACCGTGTAATCCAAAATATTGGAAATGTCAGGCCGGATTAATATCTCATGCAGCTTGCGGCCACAAATTTCATAAGGGTCAATAATTTTATTAGCGCCTGCCGCCAATAATTTTTCCGCCGATTCAGGATCATCAACAATGGCGATAATCGTCAAATCCTTGGCCAGCGCACGGGCGGACAAGGTCAGAAACACATTGTCATAATCGGCCGGAAAAAAACAGAACAGCACATCAATATGCCCGCCTATCCCTATCCCTATCTTTTGCAAGTCATCGTCATTGCGAAAATCAATGACTTTACTGGTAAAGCCCAACTCTTCCATCAATTTGGCTTCGTTAGCGTCACCACCGACGAACACTAAGTTGTTACCCGTTTGCTGTAAACGCTTCATGACTTCTTGGGACATGATACTCAAGCCAAAAACCGCAATATGCTTCATCGTTTCCCCCTATTCTTAAAGCGGCTATGTTCAATTTGATGGCGGAAATACTCAATGCTAACCGTGCGGCCTAACAACACCAACAAATCACCGGCGTGCAACATAAAATGCGCCGCAGGGTTAAAATAAAATTGTTGCTGGCTAATGACTTGATAGCGGTTTTTATGTTGCCCATGCACGGGATTTGAGCTTATTACACCAATTAATACCAACTTTCTTCCAGTAAAATCAAGATCGGCGACAGTTTGATTTTCAATCATGGATGCGGCGACCACTTCGATGGTTTCCATAACACACTGTTTTTCCTGTTGGAGAATACCGAAAATGGCCTCAAAGGCCACGGGTTGACCAATATATTCAGCAGCGACCAAGCCTGCTATTTCAAAGGGCTGGAGAACATGGGTTGCCCCAGCCTGATACAGTTTTTTGATGTTGCTTTGTTTGTTGGCGCGGGAAATGATGCGTATGTCGGCGTTTAAATGTCGGCTGCTTAAGGCAATGTAAACATTGACCACATCATTGCTTGTGGTACAGACAATGGCACTAGCGCCTTGATTAATGCCTGCTTGGGTCAACACGGCGTTTTTGCTGGCATCCGCTTGGATCACCAGATAACCCAAATGCTTAGCTTTCAGGACATTGTCTTCGCTAATGTCAATGATGACAAAATGCTCATTATCTTTCGCCAGCCGTGCCGCTATATGTTCACCAATCCTGCCAAACCCGCAAATGATGACAAAATGGCGATAGCGTTTCAGTTCGGTATACGTGCGATTTTCGCGCATATCCTGCATTTTGTCGTTAAAGGCTGACACCATAATTGAAGTTAGGAACGAGAACACGCCCAAACCGCTTAAGATCAAGGCCATTGCCACCAAACGCCCGCCTGTAGTGTGGGGCGTTATATCACCATAACCAACGGTGGACACGGTGACGATGGTGAAATAAATCGCGTCAAACAAATGTGTGATTTGCCCGTTATTGGCGGGTTTTTCAAACAAATAAATGGCGGTGCTGCCGATAAACACCACAAAGCTTAAGAAAACCGCCAAGGTGTATAGCTCAAAGCGCTTGCTTGCCAAAACCTCGGTGAACAGTTTCAGGCTATTAAAATATCTGAACAGCTTAAAGAGCCGGAAAATTAAAAACAGCCTGAGCATCCGCAAAGGCCGGTAACTGGGCAAAATCGCCAACAAGTCGATCAACGCCAACGGCGATGACATATACACCAGTTTTTTGGCGACTATCCGCCAGACAACCGTCCGCAAGCGGAACGGCATATTGAGATATTGAGTTTTCTCATAATAGTCCAAAATGATGGTGTGGCAGTCATTATAGAGCCAACCCCGCAGAAGATATTCCAGCGTAAAGATAAGCACCAAGGTATGCTCAAAACGTATATCGAGCGCGGTCAATGGAGTATCGACCTCATAAATCAACAAAAATACGCTGAATAGGACTAAGGAAATCATGACAAGATCAAAATTTGCCCTTAGGCGACTATCCGGGTTCTCTAAAAGATTATAGAAAAACCGTTTGGTTTGTTGGTAATGAAGCGAATCCCGCAAAAAATAAGCCGTGGCAACAAGTAGTCTGGAGAGCATAAAAATAGGTCGTAGGATTAGGGCTATCAGTATTTGTTGCTTGCAAGTCTGGCCACAGGCCATCTGCCAATACTTTGCTATTGTTGAAACGTATTGGTAATTTCACATAATTGATAAAATTATCATGCAGTGTGACATAGTTACTATCAACTGCAAATTAGCCATGTTAGCATTTTCGCCCATGTTATCTAGGGTAACAGATAACATGGGGACATATACCACAATGATTACCTGTATTTTTATTTTGGCGCAGGATGAATAACAAAAGGATATATGTTTTTTATTTTCACGATTAGCCTATTTCAAGCGTTAATCCCAGTGCTCGACAGGATGTTTTGTTATGTTAAAAATTTGCACCCATTGTGCATGTCCAGAAGGACAATTACATGAACTATTTTGTGCGGAAGAACGTTGCCCTTTTTGTGGGCAATTATTGGTATCGTGTGGCTGTATGCCTAAAGTGCTGATGCTGACCGCACAAGAACAATACGCCATTAACGCCTACAGTGACGATGAACTGGAACCTTTAAAAAGCATTAAGGCAAGGTGGCGGCAAGCCCTAAATGACAAAGGCAGGGTTCCGTTTTCTTAACCAATGGGCTTGCGCAAAATTTTTAAGGCTAACCATCTCAAACGGTTAGTCCTAGTTCCAAAGCTTTAAGATAATAAATTTGCCCGTTCCCACAGGCTGTGCGGGAACGGGCATATTCTTATTAACAGCATGATTTTTAAAAATGATTTCTTAACTTAATGGCGGTGACGGACAGCTTACCATCAAGTAGGCCATGCTTAGTCAAGCATAACCCACGCCATCAATATTCATCAACACGACCTACGCCCAAATCACTTGTTAACTCTAACGTCTCAACCCCTTGTAATTTACGCTCCATCGCCTTGGTACGCGTGGTTTGTAAGGATTCCAGCGTATGCGATGCGGAATTAAGATGCTTATGCACCGCCGCCAATTGCTCGGAATATTTGACAAATTCGGTTTTGACTTCCGCCAGCACTTTCCAAACTTCGCTACCGCGTTGTTGTGCGGCTAATGTCCTAAAGCCCATATTCAAGCTGTTCAACAGTGCCGACAAGGTCGTAGGCCCGGTAATGGTAATCCGGTAACTGCGCTGTAAACGCTCAAACAATTCGGGATGGCGTAAAATTTCCCCATACAGACTTTCAATCGGCAAAAACATAATAGCGAAATCAGTGGTATGCGGTGGGTCGATATATTTGCCACTAATGTCTTTGGCAAAACCTTCAATCGCTTTTAATAATAACTTCTGTTTTTAATCTATCGGCAACCAAACGGTTTTTTCATCAGATTTACCTGGCAATTTAACCGCAAACTCGACATTATCCCGACTGCCGAATTTAGTGGGAACGTTAAGCGCATATTGGTCGGGCGCAAGAATTTGCTCAAGGATATTGCCTAGTTGGTATTCACCTAAAATCCCCCGCGCTTTGACATTGGAGAGCACTTTTTTCAAATCCACCACACCAACGGCCAAATTTTGCATCTCGCCTAAACCTTTACCTGATTAGCAAGATGCTTCAGCCGAGCGAAGCCAAGCCGCTGGGCGAGGCCCAACGGCGATGGCGGCAACAAGCAGGCGCATGGGAAGCCTGTCTAGCTGGAACCTGCGGTTGAAGCGATAGGCGAACGCCCGCAGATAACGCGAGGCGTATTTTGCGAACCCAAACGCATGGTAAGCGCCACCAAGGCTGGTCTTGAGGTTGCCCAGTATGGTATTGAGCCATAGGAATTCAAGCATTTCTTTAGGTTTGCGTCCGCCAACTATGACCGCATCGTGTTGGCAATCCGCCCTGGTCACCGCCGCGAAGCAGGCCAGCCCGTCAGATAAGACGGTGCTGCCGGGTTCCAAGTTGGTTTTCGCCCAGTCGGCGATAGCCTCGCTGGTGAAGCCCGGAACGGGGGACAGCTT
>JACXTQ010000182.1 GCA_016919605.1 Methylovulum sp. | reverse complement strand
GGCCGGGAATCCTCGCTATGATGAATATAACCGTCAATGATATTTTTAGTTTTTATTCTGTTGAGGATATTTACTAGATGGTTGTGTTTTAACCTTTTGTTTTTATTGTGGCGAGACATCAAACCAATATGGACTTGCCCAAAGACATAATTAAAAGGAGTCCCGTTTGTTGCCCGATTGCCCTAAGACTTTAAAAATCCGCCGCACCTTTACCTTAACGGTGCTGGATAGACTGATTGCCCTAGATTTGCTGAAAACGCTGTTGTCGGTGTGGTCGGTGATTGTGGTGATTATCGTTAGCCGTGAATTTATCAGGGTGTTGGATAAGGCTATCCAAGGGCGGGTGTCCAGCGAGACGCTGGCGACGTTGTTGGCGTTAAAAACCATCTCCATAGGGGTGTCGTTGTTGCCGGCGGCTTTGTTTATGGCGGTGCTTATGGTGTTGGGAAAGATGTACCGCGATCAGGAAATGTCGGCCATCGCTTCGGCGGGTGGAGGGGTGTTGACCTTGTACCGCGCGGTGTTTTTGCTGGTGTTTCCGTTAAGTGTCGCCGCCGCCGCTTTATCTTTGTACACGACCCCGTGGGCGGAAGCCACCACCGCCAAAATCATGCACGAGGGTGATGAGTCTTCGGATTTGCGCGGTATCGCCGCCGGCAAGTTTAGTGAATACAGTTTGGGCGATCTGGTGTTTTATGTCGAAAACATCAGCAACGACAATATCATGCACGATGTCTTTGTCCAGCACCGCCAAGGCGGCACACCCAGCATCATTACCGCTGAATCGGCGCGGCTGCGGGATTTGCCGGAAGGCCGTTATGTGGTGTTTAAGCATGGCGAGCGTGTCCAGGGCGTAGCGGGGCAGTTGGATTTTGTCATTGAAAAGTTCGATGAGTATGCGGTTAGGGTGGAAGAGCCGGACACGGCGGTCTTTTATACCCGCACCGCCATCGCCGCCGAAACGCTCTGGGAATCTAACGCCGCTGTCGATAGCGCGGAATTGCAACGGCGTTGGTCTATCCCGTTAGGGATGCTGTTGCTGAGTTTGCTGGGGGTGCCGCTGGCGCAAATTTCGCCACGCGGCGGCGCGTTCGGCAATATTTTGACGGGGTTCGTGATTTATTTTTGTTACGGCAATGTGTTGCGGATTAGCCAGTTGTGGGTCACTAAAGAGGTTATTCCGGCGTGGCTGGGCGGGGCGGGGGTCAATGCGTTGCTGTTGCTGGTGGGCGGGGTGCTGTTGGCTAGGTTGTATGGCTGGCGCTGGTGGTATCTTAATCTGACTCAACGGAGGGTGTTATGAATGTACTGACGCGTTATATTGTCATCGACATTTTAAAAGCGGCGTTCATGGCGGCCATTTTGCTGTTGACCTTATTTGATTTGTTCACCTTCAGTGATGAGCTGGATGATATAGGGCGGGGCGACTATACCCTGATGGACGTGTGCTATTTTGTCACCATGACCTCGCCCACGGTGTTTTATGAGCTGATGCCCGCTTCGGCGTTGATAGGCAGCTTGTTCGCCTTGGGGTCGATGGCGAATAACCATGAGCTGATCGCCATGCGGGCGAGTGGTTTGTCGGTGTTCGGGATTATCAGAGCGGTGCTGGTCGCCGGTTGTTTTCTGGTGGTGGTGGCGGTGTTTGTCGGTGAGTTTGTCGCCCCGGTTGCCGAAGAAAAGGCTCAGGTGATGCGGGCTACCGCCCAGCACAACGCTTTTTTCCGTAACCTAAAGTATGGGATTTGGCTACGCGAAGGCCACCGCTTTATCAATATCCGCCTGATTAAAGACAATGGCAACCTCGCCGACATCAGTATTTATGAAACGGATGCGCAACGGCATTTGTTGCACACCATCCATGCCAATGAGGGCGTGTATTTGGGCAAGCAGCAATGGCGGCTGCAAGATATTCAAGATTCAGTGGTGTCCAACACGCAAATGCAAGCCAGTAGCACCCAGGAAGAACTCTGGAATTCGTCCATTTCCCCTGATTTGTTGAAAATTGTCGTGGTCAAC
This sequence comes from Methylovulum sp., assembly GCA_016919605.1. Taxonomy (GTDB): domain Bacteria; phylum Pseudomonadota; class Gammaproteobacteria; order Methylococcales; family Methylomonadaceae; genus Methylovulum. The sequence continues at coordinate 6,039 of JACXTQ010000182.1, read as the reverse complement.
CCCGACAATTTGTCATTATATGATTTGGCGATGTATGTGGAGTTTTTAAAAGACAACCGCCAAAAATCACAGCTATATGAAATGTCGTTTTGGGGCAGGGTGGTCACGCCGCTGGTCATTTTTGCCATGTTGCTGGTGTCCACGCCGTTTGTCATCGGCGTTAAGCGCGGTGTCAGCGCCGCCAGCCGTATTTTGATCGGTGTGGTCATCGGCATGGGCTTTAACGTCCTCGACATGACCATCAGCCACATCGGCCTGATCTATAGCCTTAACCCGCCGTTGATCGCCTTTATCCCCAGCTTGCTGGTGTTGTCGGGGGCGGTTTATGCGATTAGGAAGGTGGGTTAGAGATGCTGTAAGGCTAAGTGCGGTATGTTTGGATGGTATGCTTGCCCAGTATTTAACGTGGGTTTTCGGCTGTGCAGCATTTAAAGATAGTTTCACCCAGCTTAAAAATGAAGTTGACCGCTTCTTTTACGTCACTTTCATCAATACCATTGCGCCTATTCGTTTGTAAATCAATGTCAGCCTCATGGACTATTTGATTTCTACGGCTAACGATACTTTTTAATTCCTTCTTGATAGCGTCATCGGAACCGTTAAAATACGCCGCTATTTTTTGCCATTTTTGCTTTTCTTCCCAAATGAAACTTAAGGCATCAGCTATTTTGTCGGGTTCTTGAAAAGCCAAGTATTTATGTTTGACAATAATTTCTTGCTCAAAAAAATAGGCTGGCGTTTCAAACGGTAATATGCCCAATGGTTGTTGGCTGCTTTTCTGGATATTGTTATACGTTGCTAAGGAAATGGAAAAGCCACTGAATTTTTTGGTTTTTGGGCGTTGGTCTACAAAAGCCTGTAACATCCCTATCCTGACCAATTCATGGATTAGCTTATCTAAGGCACTGACAGCGTAGACTAATTGGGATCTTAAAATATCAGACAAATCATTAGGCAATTGCAAATCGCTGGTTAAATGATGATATAAGGCATCCATTTCCCTGACAGTTTTGATATTGCTTTCAAATTGCTTAAACGCCTTGTGCATATTTTTCTAAGCCGATAATTTTTGTGGCTAAGCTTTTGAACTCCGCATAGAAATTGTCCCTGTTTTTTTCTAGGCCTTCCAGCACACTGCCTGTTTCTTCTATTTGCGCAGTGGTTAAGGCAAATACGGGTACACCAGCGTCATAAGATTTTGGTAATAAGCCTTGAAAATCTTTTAATTCCAATACGCAGTAGTCATCGGGAATGCCCACTTCGTCATAAGCCTGTTGCGGGAAAAGCATTTGGTGTTTGGCAATTTCTGGAGCGAACTTGTCTCGGACAATGTCTTTAATTTCATTAATATTATCTTTATAGGGTTTTGCAGCCTTACCTTTCCTTATAGTAAACCGTTGGATCAATTCGCCAATAAATTTAGGTTGTGAGGTTGCGAGCGGATAAGTGGCTTCCGCAAACAGTGGCCGCATCCTGTTTGCCCATTCAACCCATCGGGGCAAAATAATAGAAAGTGTATTAAGTGCCATGATTGAAAAGGGGTCGGGATTCGTTGGGATGATAAAGGCATCACTAGAGATAAAAAGATTTTGATTAATCGCACTTAAGCCAGGATTAAGGTCAATCAAAACAAAATCAATGTTATATCTCTCGGCTGTTTTGCCAATTAACTCATTAAACGCACCGGGTAAGTTTTCAAGGGCACTGATGGCATTGTTGGAGTTTTGGGCAAAACTTAAGGCCGCGTCATATTCGCTTAAATCGGCATGTCCGGCCAATAAAAATAAATTGCCATTGATTGCGGGGCTAAAACAGGATACGGATTCTATAGATTTAGGTTTGCCTTGGAAGGCGACTTTAACGCCATCTTTTATGTTTTGAAATTGCGTTGCCGTATCTAAATAATATTTTTCAAAATCATCGCCTAACATTAAACTCGAAAGGTTGCATTGGGGGTCAGCATCGACAAGCAGCACTTTTTTGCCAAGTGTAGCAAGCATCCATCCTAGATTATAAGTGGTTGTCGTTTTGCTGACTCCGCCTTTGTGGTTAAAAAGTACAATTTTTGTAGCCATAATAGAGTTTAAATTTTGCGGTTAAATTGATCCGTCAAGCAATTTTAGAGATTGCCTTGAAGCCACTTTGCGTTATTGAATGGCAATCGCAATACCATAGCCCGATTGCTCCAGTTTACCCGTCTTACCGTAATACTCCACCCTGCTGTTTTCCCAAACGGCCCAAACCTCCTGTGCACCCGCTTGTAGATAAAGCTGCACCTTTTCAGCCATTTCTAGCGTTGAGTTTGACGGCGGGACGATTTCAACGCATAGCTCTGGCGCGTGGGGGTAGGGTGTTGCATAACCGTGTCGCTTGATGAACGCCTTGGAACACCACGCGACATCCGCGACTTTTACGCCTTCGCTGGTTTGGATGGAGCATTCGGTCAGTGCTTCGCCTTGTTTGAGTTTGCGCTCAAACAAGGTGCTGATTTTTGCTTGCAAACGCCCGTGTTTATTGGAAGCGGGGGTCATTTCAATTTTTCCGTAACGGTTCAGCTCGATTTTAAACGGTAGGTTTTGAAGATAAGGGTTATCAACCACGTCTGACCATTGCATCATTGTTCTCCGGTAAAAAGAAGGCCCCCGTTTGCGCTATAAGCCTTAACGGTACACGACATGCGGCTGGCCTTCGCCCGCCACCAGCTCGCCGATGCTGAACACCGTCTCGCCTAAAGCCGTTAGAGTTTCCAGCGTTACAGCCTCATCTTCAGGGGCGACACAGACGATCATACCGACACCGCAGTTAAAGGTGGTCAGCATATCCGCCAACGGCACATTGCCTTGGCTTTGTAGCCATTGGAAAATGGCGGGGAACTCCCAGCTTTGCAAATCAATGGCGGCGTTGATGCCTGTTTGCAGGACACGCGGCAAGTTTTCGGTAATGCCGCCGCCGGTAATATGCGCCAAGGCGTGGACAGGCACTGTCTCCAGCAGGGCCAACAGCGGTTTGACATAAATGCGGGTCGGGGTCAGCAACGCCTCGCCCAGCGTGGTGTCTTGGAACGGGTCGGCCAAGTTCGCGCCGCTGTGGCTGATGATCTTGCGGACTAAAGAATAGCCGTTGGAATGCGGGCCAGAAGAGGCGATGGCGATCAGCTTGTCGCCCACTTTGACTTGGCTGCCGTCCAGCACCTTGCTTTTTTCGACGATGCCGACACAAAATCCCGCCAAATCGTATTCGCCATCGGCGTACATGCCAGGCATTTCCGCCGTTTCGCCGCCCACCAAGGCCGCGCCCGCTTGGCCGCAGCCCGTGCCGATGCCCTCAATCACTTGCGCCGCCGTGTCCACATCCAGCTTGCCGGTGGCAAAATAATCCAAAAAGAACAACGGCTCGGCCCCTTGGACGATAATGTCGTTGACGCACATGGCGACCAGATCAATGCCCACGGTGTTATGGATGTTCAAGTCAATGGCGAGTTTCAGCTTAGTGCCGACCCCGTCCGTACCCGACACCAGCACCGGCTGTTGGTAGCAGTCCAGCGGCAATTCAAACAGGGAGCCAAAGCCACCCAGCCCCGCCATCACTCCGGCAGTGCGGGTTTTGGCGGCAATCGGTTTGATACGTTCGACTAAGGCGTTACCGGCGGCAATATCGACACCTGCGCTTTTGTAATTCAGGCTTTCTGGGTTGTTCTCGCTCACTATCGTGTTCTCTCTTGGGGATATAAAATGGGGCTATTGTACAAGACAACGTTGCTTTTGTGTGCAAGCTTGGCGCGGTGCTGGCAGGAATGGCGGCAAAAAGTTAAGGTTAACGGTAGAATGGCTTTCCGTACTGTTTTGGCAGGATAAAGATTATGAGCCGCAACCTCCCCCCCTTATGCTCCGCCACCGGATTATTGGCGGCCATCGGTTTAATCTTGCCTGCGCTGGCCTGGTTATGGCCGCCCGCTGGCTGGTTGTGGGCGGCTGATCCGCCGTTAGGGTCAGGGTCAACCGTACCCATTGCCCTAGTCGCCAGCTTTGGGCGTGGGCAACGTGATAACGGCTTGGCGTGGTTGGAACAAGGCATTTTCGCGGCCAGTAACCACGAACGCCAACAAGCCGGACGGCCACTGTTATGGGATAACGCCGTGTTGGCGGACATCGCCGCTTCCCACAGCCTTGATATGGTCAGGCGCAACTTTTTCTCCCATAACACCCCCGAAGGCATAGGTTCTGGCGAGCGGGCCGCGCAACACGTCCGCTCGTTGTTTGGCCTAGTCTCGGAAAATTTGGCGATGATGACCGAACGCCCCAATCTGGCCGCCGCGTTTGTGCAAAACTGGCTAACCAGCCCCGGCCATAAAGCCAACCTGCTGCACCCCGACAGCACCGACTTGGGGGTCGGTTGTGCGCAAACCGTAGGGGCAGGGGGGCTTAGAGAGTTTTTCTGCACCCAATTGTTCATGAACGTCTATGCCAGCTTGGCGCAACCCTTCCCAGTTACAGCCTACGCCGGACAATCTGTAGACGTGGCCTTGACCCCGCGCCAGCAACCCATGCCCACCCGTCTGTTACAAGTCGATGCCCACGGCTGGGAAATGGCCTCGGTGGTATTGCACGTCTACAACGGCATGGCGCAAGGCAGCCTAACCCTACAAGGGCCACCAGGGCAATACCGTATGCAGTTGGAAGTGCCGGATAGGCATGATGCACAACGGCTGTGGATTATTCCAGGGCCTTATGTGCAAGTCCGATAAGTGCCGATAAACCTGCCGCACTGTATTATAGTGCGGCGCATTTGCCCAATGCTACGGAGTATCGGCTGGTACGCCATTAATCCGTGCTATCACATCTTGCACTAGATCGCGTTTTTCACGCGCAATCCGGTACAGCACGGTGCGGTCATCCATAGCTTGCAAGGCCAATAGCAAAGGCTCAAAAATAGCTTGGCCGTTGTCATCTAAAGCCAGCAAGGCTTTTAACACCGCATCTTTTGCACCTGAGGCGGCTTGATCGATAAGCTCCTCGGTTAAGGCTGAGCAAAGATTGTTCGCTCCCAATCCATTATTAATGGTGATATAATCCACCGCAGGTGTTAAAGTGGCTTGCCAATAGTGGCTGAGTAGATAACGCCCATATTTGTCGTAGGGGTTTAATTGTAAACCCTGCGATAATTGGGTGATACCTGTATCCAGCAAGTGCATATCTATCAGATACAGCCCTGCTAAGTTAATATGGACATAGTCTAAATCAGAATCCAGTGCAAGTGCTCTAAGATAAGCGGCTTCTGCTTCTGGATAGCGGTGTTGGTCGTTAAGCGTACTGCCCAAATCGTTCCAGGCATGAACATAGTCGGCATCAAGCTCCAGAGCTTTGTGCAATATCGCTTCAGCTTCTGGATAACGCCGTTGACCATTAAGGGCATTACCCAAATTACACCAAGCATGAACATAGTTGGCATCCAGATCCAGGGCTTTGTGCAATGCCACTTCTGCCTCTGGATAACGCCTTTGGCTGTTAAGTACATTGCCCAAATTACACCAAGCGTAAACATAATCGGCATCAAGGTCTAAGGCTTTACGGTAGGCTGCCTCGGCCTCTTGATAGTGCCGTTGGCCGTTAAGTGCGTTGCCTAGATAGTTCCAAGCATGAACATAGTTGGCATCAAGCTCTAGGGTTTTACGGTAGGCAGCTTCGGCTTCTGAATAACGCTGTTGCCCTTTAAGTGAATTGCCTAAGCCGTTCCAAGCACGAATATAGTTGGCATCCAGCTCTAAAGCTTTGCGATATTCCGCTTCGGCATTCTTATAGTTAGCTAATAAATATAGAAATACTCCACCTAATGCGTTGGTGTGTTTGGTAGAATCTGCAAATTCTTTTTGTAAGCCCGCTATTTTTTGCTCGACTCTAGGCATTAGGTTCGCGTTAATCAAAGCTATGCGAAAACGTTGGCACCAACTATCATCATTTGGCTTAAAGCTCAAGGTTTGCCGTTGCACCTTATCCAACCACCATAACATTTCAGATACTAAATAGCGGAAACCGAACCTTT
>JACXTQ010000025.1 GCA_016919605.1 Methylovulum sp. | reverse complement strand
CTGCTGTGCGCGGCACGTGAAGAGGTTTTGGCAGGCGGGAAGGGCGTTTCTGACATAGAGCAGCAAGCCATGCAGGCGTTGCGGCAAGCCGGATTTCAACCGGATTATTTTTGTGTGTGCCGTAGCCAAGATTTACGGCCAGCGGCCTTGGAAGACGGCGACTTGGTAATTTTGACGGCGGCAAAACTGGGCAACACCCGCTTGATTGACAATATCAGCTTTTCACGTCCGCCTAAAAAGCCATCTTAATGCCCAGTCGACAAATCGTCGCCCCCTATGGCAAGCTGATTGTAGGCTACCTTAGTCTATAAAGCTTATGGTTTTGTTTATTTTTCTGGCGCTAATCCTTTGTAAAAAATGCCAAAAGTTGAAGGAAATGGCGAAATAAGGGATAATTGACCGTTTTTTAACGTATTTTATAGTGTTTTATTATGCATATTACGATGCTTAAGGCTAAGTTACATAGAGCGACAGTCACCCGTTCGGAATTGGGGTATGAAGGATCGTGCGCAATTGATGGGGCCATTCTCGACCTGTCAGGCATCAGAGAATACGAGCAAATCCATATTTACAATATCAATAACGGTGCCCGATTCACCACTTACGCCATCCGTGCTGAAAATGGCTCAGGCGTGTTTTCGGTCAATGGCGCCGCCGCCCGCTTGGCTTGCCCAGGCGATTTGATTATTGTTTGCGCTTACGCCAGCTTCGACCAAGAAGGTGCCGACCACCATAAACCTGTGTTGGTTTATTTCAATGATAAGAACGAAGTGTTACGTTCCGCTTCTTCCATTCCGGTGCAAGCCGCCGGTTAGCTGTTAAGGGTAGGGCACCCATGCTCAATTGTTGCGTCCCTACCATACTCCCATTGTGCAAAAATACGTCTAAGTCCACTTTTGCCGTTTGGCTTAAAGCCTCCATCCGTTTGTCATCCTGACCGACAGCAGGTCGTTGCGCCTGCTCAGTTGTTTCATGGTCTTGTTGTCCTCTCAAAAAAAACCGCAATCGTTGTTAGCTTAGGCTTCTGACGCTGTTAAATGCAGCCGATAACCTTGGTTTTATGGTGGGGCTATTGCTGCTGTGGAAACTATTTTTATCCGAAAATATAATAGGATAGCAACGTGTGAAGTGAGTTGGATGCGCAATAACGCAGAATGGCATTTAAGAGTACAGGCCAAGCAGGGTACAATAGGGGCATTTATCTATAGCATCGGTCGACCGCTTAAGCTAGGCAGACGGCCAGACGTTTTCTTTTTGCAAAAAATACAGGTTTTCCCTTGACTAAAAAAATTATCCGCATTGCCACGCGGCAAAGCCCCTTGGCAGTGTGGCAAGCCGAGCATGTTGCTGGGCGGCTGGAACAACTGTTTCCGAATTTATGCACCGAGTTGGTAAAAATGGTGACGCGGGGTGACAAAATTCTCGATGCTCCGTTAGCTAAGGTAGGCGGCAAGGGTCTGTTCGTTAAAGAATTGGAGCAAGGGATGTTGGATGGAATAGCCGATATTGCCGTCCATTCCATGAAGGATGTTCCGGTCGAGTTTCCCGAAGGTCTGCATTTGGCGGCGATTTTAACACGTGAAGACCCCAGCGATGCCTTGGTGTCCAACCGTTATGGCTCCATTGATGAATTGCCCGGTAATGCGCGTATTGGTACATCGAGCTTACGCAGGCAATGCCAAATTAAGGAACGTTTCCCCGATGCGAATATCCTGTCCTTAAGGGGCAATGTCAATACTCGCTTGGCGAAATTGGATGCCGGCGAGTATGACGCGATTGTCTTGGCTTCGGCGGGTTTGAAGCGTTTAGGCTTGGCGGGGCGTATTAGCCAATCATTAGATGTTGGCGTGAGCTTGCCCGCCATCGGGCAGGGTGCGATAGGGATAGAATGCCGTAGTGATGACACCGAAATCAATGCCCTGCTGGCGGCTTTGCACGATGCCGACACCGGCTTGTGCGTGTCGGCTGAGCGGGCCATGAACGCCCGCTTGCAAGGAGGATGTCAAGTGCCGATTGCAGGCTTTGCTATCAAACAAGACGGGCAACTATTTATGCGGGGTTTGGTCGGTGCACCTGATGGTAGCGTCTTATATCGTAGCGAGCGCGTGGCGGGCTTGGATCAGGCACAGATGCTAGGTTGTCTGATTGCCGAAGATTTATTAAACCAAGGTGCCGATAGTATTTTGCAAGCTTTGTTTACGGCATGACGGGCTTGCTGGGGACGGCGGTTTTAGTGACTCGGCCTGAGCATCAGGCCGGGTCTTTATGCCACCTGATCGAAGCCCAAGGTGGCAAGGCTATCCGTTTACCGAGCTTGGCGATTGTGCCGGTCACTGACACCACGGCGTTGCAATCGGCTTGGGCAAGTTTGGGAAAATTTCAATGGCTTATTTTTATTAGTGCCAATGCGGTAAATTTTGCTCTCAAGGCGAATGGTGGCAAAATACCCGAATTAAATCAGGTACGCTTGGCGGCGGTCGGCCAAAGCACCGCACAGGCTTTGGCCGATGCAGGTTTTCGCGTTGATCTGGTGCCTGGGCAAGGTTTTAGTAGCGAAACGCTGTTGGCGGCTCCGGCTTTACAAGAGGTCGGCGGCCAACGGGTTTTGATTGTGCGTGGCGAAGGCGGGCGTGAAGAATTGGCCAGTCAGTTGCGTTTTAGAGGGGCGCACGTTGATGAGGTGGCGGCCTATAGACGGGTCGTACCCGATGTAGACACTTCGCCAGTGCTGGCCTTGTTGGCGCAACAACGGTTGCACGCCATCACCATCACTAGCGGTGAGGCCTTGCAAAACCTATTGATGATGATCGCTCCCGAATACCATCCTTGGCTATTGGCGATACCTGTTATCGTCGTCAGTGCGCGGATCGCACACATAGCGGATGGTTTGGGATTTAAACAAATTGTAGTGGCGGCACAGCCTGCCGACACGGCAATTCTTGAAGCAGTAACAATGTGTTTAATGGGGAAATAGCGTGGCGGAATTGAGCGGTCAACAAGAACAAGAAGTGGACACTGGCAAAAAAGTCCAACGGTCACGAAACGGATTCTGGTTTGGTATCATTATTTTGCTGATTATTGCAGGTCTGGCAGGTGCGGGGTTTTTGCTGTTCACGCAATTGCGTGACCGTCAGGAAGGCTTGGGTGGTGAGGTCAAGGGGCAAATGTCCAAGCAGTTGGGTGATTATCAAAGCCAATTGGCTGCTATCCAAAGCCAATTGGCGGCTTTGGAAACCAACATCAGCAATAAAGACAGCCATTTCACCAAAACCTTGGCGGATTTTTCCCAATTGCATAATGAACGCCTCAATAGCACGCGTAAAGAGTTGGGTGAATCTATCAGCCAACTCCAACGGCAATTGGGTAAGACCCGTGGCGATTGGCTGATTGCCGATGCTGAATATTTGTTAAGCGTTGCTAATGAAAGGCTACATTTGGTCGGCGATGTCAACACTACCCGCGAAGCATTGGAAGCCGCTGACCAGCGTTTGCGTGAAAGTGGTGATGTCGGGGTCATTAAGGTTCGTGAGCAAATCGCCAAAGAACTGGCCGCGTTGCGTGATGTCAGTATGACCGATGTGGTGGGCATTTACGCGAAATTACAAGGTTTGGAAGCGATTGCCGACAAGCTGGTGTTGCTGTTGCCTTATGCGGGCAAGCCGTTGGCCACGTCATCGGAGATTCACGACCACGCTGACAAGTCCGTCGAAAACCATGCCGCCGCCGACAAATCCACCGAAGAGCAGGTCGAGGCCGATAAGTCCACCGAAGAGCAACCCGAGGCCGATAAGTCCGCCGAAGGCCATGACCTTTTGCAATCTGCTATGGAGCAGTTGGAAGGCATTGTCACTATCCGCCATACCGACCAAGCCGTTAAGGAAATTCTGACCCCTGAAGAAGCGCAGTTTATCCACGAGCAACTGCGGGTTAAGCTGGAGATGGTCAAAATTGCGTTGGTTGAGCATAACGAAGCCATCTATCAAGCGGGTTTGAATGATGCCCAAAATTGGCTGCAAGCCAATTTTGCAAAAAACGACGAGAGCCGGGCTTTGGCGGGTGAATTGGATCGTTTAAGCGCAATTAAGATCCACAGCCAATTCCCTGATATTAGCCAGTCTTTTAAGATGCTCAGGGATATTGCCAAGTTGAGGGTGGAAGCCGACAAGGGTGCGGCCACAGAAACGGCTCCCGCCCCTGCTGTTGCCCCTAGTGTACAAGCACCCTCCGCCCAGCCGCCCGTAGTCCAGTCACCTGTAGTCCAGCCAAGTAATGGGTCGGCATCAGAAGCAGGTCAATAACTAGAGCATCCCAATGAAAAAAATAGTTTTGAAAAATATACTGGCTATTCTGGTGTTGTTATTGCCCGCCATTGCCATAGCGGGACTGGCCTATCTGTGGCTGAAAAGCTTTGATACTCCTGGTTATGTCTTGTTGGGTATTGGCAATTGGTCATTGGAGACAACGCTGTCGGTTTTTCTGTTTGCCCTGATTATTGGTTTTTTCCTGTTGTACTTTACGTTTAGGGGCTTGAGTTATTTGTTCAAACTGCCGAAACGGCTAAAAGCGCGGTCAAGATTGGTTAAGTTTAACCGCTCACAAGAAGCGTTGATAACGGGCTTGGTTGATTCGGCGGAAGGCAACTGGGAAAAGGCCGAAAACGTCCTCATTAAGCACGTCTCACATAGCGGTGCGCCGTTATTGCATTATTTGACCGCCGCCAAAGCTGCACAATCTCGCGGGGCGTTTGACAAACGTGACGAATACTTAAAAAAAGCCAGCGACCACGCCCCTGATTCGGCCATTGCCATTGGCCTGACCCAAGCGGAATTGCATTTGTCAGGCAATGAGTTTGACCAAGCGTTGGCAACTTTGAGCAAATTGCAGTCCATCGAGCCCAGCCATGCCAGTGTGTTAAAGTTGTTGCACAAAACCTATCAGACTATGGGGGATTGGGAGGCTATCCGTACACTATTGCCATCCTTGCATACCCATAAGATATTGATGGAAGCTGAAATCAAGCAATTGGAAACTGAGGCGTTCAGCAAACTGCTCAAGCAGTCGGCGGAAACTGGCAATGTCGAAACTATCCAACGACATTGGTCACAAGTTCCCAACTATATCCGCAAGTTATCCGCCATTTCCGCCATTTACTTTGCCGCCATGATTAATGCAGGGGCGGGTGCCGATATTGAAGACGAGTTGGCCTTAGCCTTGTCCATTGATTGGGACACCACTTTACTGGTGTTGTTTGGCAGTGTGCAGTCCAACGATGTCTTAAAACAATTGGCCTTGGCGGAGCGTTGGTTATCGGTGCATGAAAATGATGCGGTGCTGTTGACGGTCTTAGGCAAATTGAGCATGAAATGCGCCGACAATGAGAAAGCTCAGGCTTATTTTCAGCAAAGCCTTGCCATTGAGCCGACCGTGTCGGCGTATCAATCACTCGGTGATTTGCTGTTTGCCGAAGGCAATCAAAGTGAAGCCAGCAAGTGCTACAAACAGGGTTTGGAGTTGGCATCCAATGAAGTGCTTAGCCACATCATACCGTAGGCGGCAAGCATAGTACGTCTTTATCCTCAGGTT
>JACXTQ010000181.1 GCA_016919605.1 Methylovulum sp. | reverse complement strand
TGGGCTTTGCCATGGCCGATTCGCAATTGCCTGAATTGGACGAATCTATCCACCGCGCAACCCGTTGGATTGTCGGGATGCAGTCCCAAAATGGTGGTTATGGGGCGTTTGATGTCGATAATACTTATTATTATTTGAACGAAATCCCCTTTGCCGATCATGGTGCCTTGCTTGATCCACCAACCGCCGATGTCAGCGCCCGTTGTGCGATGCTGATGGCAAGGGTTGCCCAAGACCATGACGAATACCAACCTGCTTTGGCGCGTTCGCTCGCTTACCTGCGTACCGAGCAAGAAGCCGACGGCTCTTGGTTTGGCCGTTGGGGAACCAACTATATCTACGGCACATGGTCAGTGCTGTTAGGCTTGGAGCAAACCGCTTTGCCAAAAACCGATGCCATGTACACCAAAGCAGCACGCTGGTTAAAAAGCGTCCAACGTGCCGATGGCGGTTGGGGTGAAGACAATTTCAGTTACCACGATTTAAGCTACAGCGGCAAATACCGTTGCAGCACCGCCTTCCAAACCGCCTGGGCCTTATTGGGGTTGATGGCGGCAGGTGAAGCGCGTAGCCCCGAAGTTAAGGCAGGCATTGATTTTCTCTTACGTCACCAACAAGCCGATGGTTTATGGAATGACAAATGCTTTACCGCCCCAGGTTTCCCTAAGGTGTTTTATCTGAAATATCACGGCTACGACAAATTCTTCCCGCTGTGGGCTTTGGCAAGATACCGTAACGAATTGGGCGGCAAGTGATATCGGGTATTGTAGTCGCGCTTCCTGAAGAACTGGCGACGCTGACATCTAAACGCATCGACAAAGGCCATTGCGTATTCATTGCCAATACGCTGTTAGTGACCTATTCGGGAACGGGCGGCAAAAACGCCCAAGCGGCCGCCGAATTGCTAGTCGCCAAAGGCGCCACCCAGCTGATTAGCTGGGGGTGTGCGGCGGCGTTGCAGCCTAGCCTTAAATCCGGTGACTTGACCTTGGCCGATAGCTTATTAGACAGCAATGACACGGTGCTGGACATCAATGCCGATTGGCATCACCATAGCAAACAGATATTGTCACAAAGCTTGACGGTGCATAGCGGCTGCTTAGCGGAAAGCCTTAGTATCGTTTCTTCCAGCAAGGAAAAACAACAACTGCAAGCGATCACAGGGGCGATAGCCTTGGATATGGAAAGTATCGCCATCGCCAAGATAGCACGGCGCAAATCCCTGCCCTTTTTGGCGATCCGGGCGATTGTTGACCCTGTGACTATGGATTTGCCCCGCGCCATCGAATATGCCGCCAACAGCCAAGGTGACATTGTCTTAAGCCGCCTACTGCTATTTTTGGCGTTACACCCTTTGGAATTGCCCGGCCTTATCAGATTGGCCTTACAATTTAATGCCGCTAAAAAAACGCTCAAAATGGCCGCCCGCCACCTAAATGCCATCAGCGAGTTCTTTCATACCCGCAGTGTGGCGCATTGATGGTCACAGCGGTAACGGAGCCACACACGCCCCATTAACGGCAAAATTGGCCACACCATTATTGGCGACTTGGCCTTCAGGTGCCTAACAGCCCATAAGTTAAGCCCCGGTATCGGCATCAGGTCGTTGCTGGCGGAGCTTTAATTATTTCGGCGACCCACTTTAAGAGCGGACAGAACACGCCGTGTCCGTGCCTTCAGTGTGCCGCCACTATTGCAACAGTGCCGGGTGCTGACAATGCCCCTGCCCTGCATTTTTAATCACAATTACGCTGGGAACCATCTGGGTAAAAAAATCATCCATAAAACCCGATGAGTTTTTATAACAGCCACGCCAGCGTAACTCCCTTTGAGGTAATTCATGACTTTCAGCATCGCCGAACTTTTTGCGCAACATAGCACGGACAAATTTGATTTACATGAGCAGTATCTGAACAATCAAATGGTCAGGGTCTTAAAGACCATCGGTTATGACCGTCATTATCAACGGGCGGTCGGGCAATACCTGTATGACCAAAACGGCACTGAATATTTGGACTTATTAAGCGGTTTCGGCGTTTTTGCGGTAGGCAGGAACCACCCTACCATTGTTAGCGCATTGCAAGAAACATTGACCCTAGAATTGCCGAACTTGGTGCAATTGGACGTGTCGGTGCTAAGCGGATTGTTAGGCCAAGAAATCCTTAAGACCACGCCTGACAACCTCAATAAGATTTTCTTTTGCAACTCCGGCACCGAAGCCGTGGAAGCGGCGATTAAGTTTGCCCGTTACACCACCAAGCGGGAAAAAATTGTTTTTTGCGAACATGGCTATCATGGCCTGACCATGGGGGCGTTATCGTTAAACGGCGAAACTATTTTCCGTGAAGGTTTCGGCCCCTTGTTACCTGGCTGTAGCGCCATCCCGTTTAATGATTTGGCGGCGTTGGAAGCGGCCTTAAGCCAAAAAGATGTCGCGGCCTTTATAGTCGAACCCATCCAAGGTAAGGGCGTTAACCTCCCCGATGACAATTATCTGCCTGAAGTCGAACGACTGTGTAAACAATACGGTTCCTTATTTGTCGCCGATGAAGTACAGACAGGTTTGGGGCGCACCGGCAAGTTTTGGGCAGTTGACCATTGGAACGTAAAACCCGATATGATTTGCATGGCAAAGGCGTTGTCTGGCGGATTTGTTCCGGTCGGGGCGGTCGCCATCACCCAAAAAATCATGGACACGGTTTATAACCGTATGGACAGGGCGGTAGTGCATGGCTCCACCTTCTCCAAAAATAACATGGCGATGGCGGCGGGCTTGGCGACGCTGCACGTCCTTAAGGAAGAAAAGCTAGTCGAAAATTGCGCGGCGGTCGGTACCGACATTATTGATAGCCTAAACGCTATGAGCGGCCAATACGAATTTCTAAAAGAAGCGCGGGGCAAAGGCATGATGATCGCCATTGAATTTCAATCCCCCAAAAGCCTGACCCTAAAAGCGGCCTGGGCGATGCTGGAAGCCGCCAACAAAGGCCTATTTTGCCAAATGATTACCATCCCTTTGTTTAAGGATCACCATATCCTCACGCAAGTGGCAGGACATGGCATGAACGTGGTCAAGCTGTTGCCGCCGTTAAACCTGACCCAAAAAGACCGTGACCTGATCGTCAGCGCGTTTGCAAAAACCATTGCCGACACCCACCAAGTGCCAGGATCTATCTGGGACTTGGGCAAAAATTTGGCAGGCCATGCCTTGAAAGGCAAAAAAGGGGGATAAGATGCTAAGACATCTGTTAATTGGTTTGTTACTATCCGCCTGTACACAAGGGGTTTATGCCCATGCGGTAGTCACCGAGGACTCATTAACCAGCACCCCTATCCATGTCGGCCAGCCTGCACACGTGCAATTAAGCTTCAATTCCAAAATTGAACTGGGATTGTCGCAAGTTTTTCTGGTTAGCAAAGGCGATAAACACCAGTTACTAGCTATTGGCCCTGGCCTAAAACAAGGGCAAATCATCATCACAATACCGGCGCTAACGACGGGCGACTATGCGCTCAGATTGAAAGTGTTCGCGGCGGACGGTCATTTGACCGAAGATATCCGGCATTTTTCCGTTAGCCCATAGGTCATTCCAATGGCGGGTATTGCAGATTTTTTAGATTCATTAATCGGTGGCTTTGACCTGATGTGCTTTGCACTGGCTATCGGAGGGCTACTCTGGGGGCTGTGTGTGCTACGCCCTTGGCAACCACTGTCAGGTATCGCCCCCCTCTTAGCCAAAAGCACTATCACCTTGATTTATAAAGGTGGCTTTTGGTTGGCGGCGGCGCAACTGTTTAAGATCATCCTAAAAGTGTGGCTGATGCAGACCATATTGGCAACCTCGCCGTTCCCGGAGTTTGCCGGCACCACACAATTTATCGGCGGTATCATCCGCATCGCTTTGACACTGCTGTTGGCGGGTTATGCCTATCGGTATTTAAGCCGCTGGCCACAATCTAAGGAACATTGGCGTAATACAGGGTTATTGGCCGTGCCTATGTTGGTTTCCGGGGCCTGGTTAGTCCATGCCGCCGGACGCTTTGACAGTCGAGTGCTACTCATGAGCTTGACCGTGCTCCATCAGCTAGCCGCCGCTGCATGGATAGGCGGGGTGTTCATGCTCATCAACCTCTGGCAGCTCACCCATAAAAAGGCGGTTAACGCTGAGTTATGGCCGTTATTATTAAGACGCTTTGCCCGTTTCGGCTTACTTGCCGTGGTTGGGATACTGCTCTCAGGCCTACCGATGGCTTGGCACTACATTAATTCTTGGAACGGTTTAATCGGCACGGGTTATGGCAATCTGCTGATGGTGAAAGTGATCCTGTTGGGGCTGGCCTTGGGATTGGCGGGGCTAAACCATACAGCGGTTCGAGGTTTTTCCATAACTGGCGACCATTACGCGCTCGGTAGGCGAGTCCCTTACTATGTCGAAACCGAAGCCTTGGTATTAGTTATCTTGCTGTTCACCGCCGCCAGTTTGGCTTCGCAACCGCCTGCGATTGACATCCCTAACCTGACCGCCACATGGCAAGAGGTGCTGGGCACCTTCACACCACAATGGCCGCAAACCAACTCCCCCAGCCATAGCGCGTTGCTGGCAGGTGAGGCGGGTCGAGTGGCGATTGTCGGACAAGTACCGTCCTTGGCAGCCACCGAATGGTCAAACTATAACCATAACATTGCCGGTATTTTCATCACCGCAATGGGGGTTTTTGCCATGTTTTCCTATACCCGTTTAGCACATAGCCACCGTATTTTGGCCTGGAGCCACTATTGGCCGTTAGGGTTTGTTGGCTTGGGCGTGTTTTTATTTTTCCGTAGCGATGCCGAAACCTGGCCTTTAGGCCCCATCGGTTTTTGGGAAAGCACTTTTAATAATGGCGAAGTCTTGCAGCACCGGATTGCCACCTTATTGGTGTTAACTTTAGGCATCTATGAGCTGATGGCGCGGCGTAGCCAAAATAGCGACAGTAAATTGCCGCTGATGTTTCCCATATTCTCAGCCTTTGGCGGGCTGAT
Organism: Methylovulum sp.; assembly: GCA_016919605.1. Classification (GTDB taxonomy): domain Bacteria; phylum Pseudomonadota; class Gammaproteobacteria; order Methylococcales; family Methylomonadaceae; genus Methylovulum. The sequence goes on along the minus strand of JACXTQ010000181.1, from coordinate 374 downwards.
GCTGCTGACCCATTCCCATATTGGTTTTCAGGCCAAAAGTGCATTCCTGATTCAGGTCGGCCACACCACTATGGGCATTTTTGCTCTGATTCTTGCCGGTGGTCGCTGGCTGGAATTAAAACTCGATGCCCCAGGCAAGTCGATTGCCGGTTTTATTTCCGTCGCCGCTCTCTTTCAGATTGGCTTTATTCTGATGTTTTATCGCGAACCCCTTTATTAATTATGAATACATCACACTACCCCCTCCTCGACGACATAGCCAGCCCATCGGACGTGCGGCGCTTGCCGAAAGAGCTGCTGAAACCTTTGGCCAAGGAGCTGCGCGAGTTTTTGACCCAGTCGGTGAGCGTGTCGGGGGGGCATTTCTCGGCGGG
>JACXTQ010000180.1 GCA_016919605.1 Methylovulum sp. | reverse complement strand
TCAATCACAAACAAATTGCTCGCCCCGGTTTCGGCGGTGGTCGCCCCCTGCCGGAAGCCACCGAACATTTCCCGCCCCATGCCAAAATGATGGTTTTTGGCGGAATTTTCTTCGGCCAGACGACCGTTAAATTCAGTCTCGTCCACTAAGACGTTGACTTCGCCGGTTTTAATGTTCAGATAAATGATGTCGCCATTACGCACTTTTGCTAACGGCCCGCCATTGACGCATTCGGGGTACATGTGGATGGCCGACGGCACTTTGCCGGACGCGCCGGACATACGCCCATCGGTCAACAATGCGACCTTATAGCCTTTGTCTTGGAGCAAGCCTAAGGCGGGGGTCAGCTTGTGCAATTCCGGCATCCCATTGGAGCGTGGGCCTTGGAAGCGTAGCACGGCGACAAAATCCCGGTTCAGCTCGCCGCGCTTAAAGGCCGCCATCATTTCGTCTTGGTCATCAAAGACCACAGCGGGGGCTTCCACCACTTGATGGTCTTCAGAAACGGCGGAGACTTTGGAAATGCCGCGCCCTAAGTTGCCGCGTATCAAATGGATGCCGCCACCTGCGGCAAATGGTTTTTCAACCGTGGCAATCACTTCGGGGTCTAGCGAAGCCGCAGGGCCTGCTTCCCAAACCAGTTTGCCCTCAACGATTTTAGGTTCTTGGGTGTATTGGCTCATGCCGCGTTCGTCGCCAATCGTCAAAATGTCTTCGTGCATCATACCGTGCTTTAGCAGTTCGCCAATTAGCACGCCCATGCCGCCAGCGGCTTGGAAATGGTTAACGTCCGCAGGGCCGTTAGGGTAGATTTTGGTGATCAACGGGATGGCTTTAGACAGGTTATCAAAGTCATTCCAGTTGATGATAATGCCTGCCATACGGGCAATAGCGACCAAGTGCATGGTGTGGTTGGTCGATCCCCCCGTTGCCAGGAGACCAATCAAGGCGTTTAAGATAGCCTTTTCGTTGATGGCATGGCCGATAGGGCGGAAGTCGTTGCCTAAGGCGGTGAATTTAAGGACTTGCTCGGCGGCTTTTTTGGTCAGTTCATCACGCAACGGTGTATAAGGGTTGACGAATGAGCTGCCTGGCAAATGCAGACCCATCATTTCCACCATCATCTGGTTGCTGTTGGCCGTACCGTAAAAAGTACAGGTGCCTGGGCTATGATAGGATTTGGATTCCGATTCCAACAATTCGGCGCGGCCAATTTTGCCTTCGGCATATTGTTGTCTGGCTCGTGCTTTCTCTTTATTGGTGATGCCGCTAGGCATGGGGCCGGCGGGGACAAATACGGCGGGCAAATGCCCAAAACTTAACGCTCCCATGAGCAGTCCGGGGACGATTTTATCGCATACGCCCAAGTACAGCGCCCCGTCAAACATATTATGGCTTAGGCCGATAGCGGTGGACATGGCGATCACGTCACGGCTGAACAACGATAGTTCCATACCTGGCAAGCCTTGGGTGATGCCGTCACACATCGCCGGTACGCCACCGGCAAACTGGGCGACACCGCCCGCCGCGCTGATAGCGGCTTTAATCAACGCTGGCGCGTCTTTGTACGGCTCATGGGCGGACAGCATGTCGTTATATGAGGAAATAATCGCAATATTGGCTTTTTTATCGCCCGCCAAATCTAATTTTTCACCCGCACCACAGGCGGCGAAACCGTGGGCAAGATTGCCGCAACCTAAAACGCCACGGTGCGGGCCATTGCCGATGGCACTGTCAATCCGCGCCAAATACGCTTCACGGCTTCTATGGCTACGGTCTATAACTTCTTTGGTGACTTTTTCTAATAATGGGTGCATGGATAATCCTACTGTATCACTGCGGTTACTTTTAATAGGGTGATTTTCTTTAAGCCGTTTGGCCGGTTATTCTTCCCAGGCCCTGCCATCCCTAGCGATCAGGGCGACTGAGGCGACTGGCCCCCAAGTGCCTGCCGAATAGGCTTTGGGCGTGGCGTTAAGATGCCGCCAAGCATCTTGTATCGAATCAATCCATGTCCACGCTTGTTCGATTTCTTCACGGCTTAAGAATAAGGTCGGGTTGCCGCGCATGGCTTCCAAGACTAATTTTTCGTAACCGCCGAAAATACGGCTCTTTTTAAAGGCTTCGGAAAAGCTTAAGTCCAGTTTGGTTTTTTTCAGCTTGATATGTTCGTCAATGCCGGGGATTTTATTGAGCATTTCAATTTCCACGCCCTCATTCGGTTGTAAATGGATGATGAGCTTGTTCGGCGGTAAATCACGGAAGCTGTCCTTAAAAATATTATGTGGCAATTGCTTAAAGTACACCACGATTTCGGTACGCTTGCCCTGCATCCTTTTGCCGGTGCGCAAATAAAACGGTACGCCTGCCCACCGCCAGTTATCAATGTCCACCCGCAACGCCACAAAGCTTTCGGTGGTGCTCTCGGTGTTGGCGCCTTCTTCTTCCAGATACCCTGGTACGGCATTGCCTTTTAAATACCCTGCCGAATATTGGCCGCGCACGGTTTTTTCTTCGACATTGTTGAGTGTGATAGGGCGCAAGGCTTTCAGGACTTTGATCTTTTCATTATGGATGCTTTCGGCTTCCAGGTTGACCGGCGGCTCCATCGCGATAAAGGTCAAAATTTGCAATAAATGGTTTTGCACCATGTCCCGCAATTGTCCGGTCTTGTCAAAATACTCCCAACGTCCTTCAATGCCCACTTCTTCGGCCACGGTAATCTGGATGTGGTCAATCGTGTTATGGTTCCAGTTGGTGGTGAATATGGAATTGGCAAACCGTAACGCCAGCAAATTCAGTACCGTTTCTTTACCTAAATAATGGTCGATACGGAAAACTTGTTTTTCTTTAAAAACTTTGGCGACTTCATCATTGATTTCTTTTGATGATTTCAGGTTATGGCCGATAGGTTTTTCCATCACCATGCGCGATTCTTCGGTCAAAATCCCCGACTGGTGTAGCCCCTGACAAATGCTTTTAAACAAAAACGGTGATACGGCAAAGTAATTGACCAGCACCCTAGCTTTGCTATCGGTAACGGTTTTCAGTTTCTGGTATTGCTCGACTTGGGTCAAGTCTATTTGCACATAGCCTAATCGGGCGGAAAAGCGTTGCCAAACCGCCTCATCCAACTCGTCACTTAAAAATGCCTGCAAACTTTTATAGGCAATATCGACAAATTGGGCGTTGTCGTGGGCATGTCTGTCGACCCCAATAATGCGTGTGTCATCCTCTATGAGGTTGGCGTTTTCCAAACGATATAAAGAGATAAGCAGCTTACGGCGGGATAAGTCGCCAAGCGCACCGAAGAGAACCAAATCACAGGGTTTAAATGTTTTTTTGTCTGTCATTACGAGTCGCCGAGTAAATAGAAAGGCTGATGTGGGAAGTGAGCAATTAATATGCCGGGATATTAACGTCTTATTATCTCAGAATTTGTTTCTCTATGCTGTATTGATTGGTGCGCCCAAGCCTTTTTGCACCATGAAGCAAGCTCCATAGCTGTGCGATGCCGCATTGTCATGGTGCAAGTGAAAAGCCAAAGTCTGTCACCAAAAGCTCTCTGGCAAGGCATTGTCCGGCCAACCCCAATAATATTTTAGCAGTTGACAGTGATAAGCGATTTTTATATAGTATCGACTCGATACTAATTTACTGAGGATGATTTTATGAATACGGCCATTTTTTATCATGCCGGTTGCCCTGTTTGCCTTAGCGCGGAACACTTGGTGGCCGATGCCCTTGACCACAGCAAATATACCGTTGAAGTCGTGCATCTGGGCGAGCAAGCCGCGCGTATCGAAGAAGCGCAGACGGCGGGGGTGGCATCCGTACCCGCTTTGCTGTTGAACGGGCAGGTTTTCCATATCAATTTCGGAGCCGCCCTGAGCGATTTGCAATAAGAATAACAAAAAGAGGTATCAGCCATGAGTGAACAAGAACCCAAAACAGATAAGTTCTGGTTGTATGTTGGCGGCACGGTGTTTGCCATAGTGGCGGGCATTGCCATTGTCAAACAGAGCGAAAATGAAAAATTTGCCCCGATCAAACAACAGATAGAACAAGAAAACGCCCAGATGAATATTCGGGTCTTAAATTAATGAGGGTATTAGGAGAGTGATGATGAAAGCCCCTTTAGCCACTGTATTGGCGGCAGTCCTGCTATTTTCCGGTTTGTCGCTGTCAGGACACGCTTTAGCGACCGAATATATCTATCGGGATTTGATGGCGAATACCTTGCCGTCGCCCGGTTGTACCGACGAAGCTCAAGCAATTGCCAATGCCAACAAACCTTTCAACCTGAACAAATACAGCAAGAAGTTTTGCCAGTCACAAGGTTACGGCTGGCATGTCGAAGCCATTAAGGATAACGGCAAGCCGGTGTGCCACGTTTGCACTGGTGCTGATTCAGGTAAACAGCAATGCCATCTTGAAGATGTGGTGGTGACTTGCAAACGTATTAAACCCGGCTCGGTGGGTATGTTGCCGGGTAAAAGTTAACCTTTTGAAATAAAACTCGCTGCTGGGGGCAAAGCGTTTGTCCCCTTTTTTTAACCGGTTCTATGCAGCCATCCTCCTGGCCTTTAGCCGAATAGCCTTGTTAGGTTTCGGCTTTTTTTTGCGTGGTGTTTTGCTTAATTCAGCACCGTAGCCAATAAATCTTTAAATTCAGCACCTTTAGGCAAATGTAGGGCTTGAATACCAATGCTTTGCGCAGCGTGCACATGCATGAGCGTGTCATCAATAAACACGGTTTCCTCAGGTTTTAGGCCGTTTTCTTGTAAGACAAATTCAAAAATTTCCGCATCGGGTTTTCGTAAATTAATCTCACAGGAATAGTAAACTTTATGGAAAAACGGCTGTAAGTTGGCTACTGAATGGCTATCGGATAAGGTTTTCTCAAAGGCGCGGATATGCGTGGTGTTGGTGTTGCTTAATAAAAAAGTGGTGTATTGCTGTTTGTAAGCGGTCAGTTGTGTCAAGCGGTGGCCAGGGAAGTCCAGCAGCATGGCGTTCCAAGCCCGTTCCAGTTCCATGACGGAGTGGCTCAGGTTAAATTGGTTTTTGATGCTATGGAAAAAATCATCTTCACTAATCAGCCCCTTGTCAAATTGGTCGAACAAAGGTGTTTGTGCCAATTGGCTAAAAATAGCGCCGAATTTTGCAATGCCCAGCTTTTCAAATTCGTGGATGGTACGGGGGATGTCGAGGTTAATGACCACTCCACCCAAGTCAAAGATGATGTTTTTGATGTTTGCCATGCAAAATAGCTCAGAATGTATAAGAAGACGGGGGTTAAGACTCAAACAGGTCGCTAGGCTATGACAAGGGGTGCGATACCGTTATGTCACGATATCGCTGATGCTATTCCTTAAGATTCAGCCGGATATTTTTTGCGGCCTGATCGCCACGCTACTAACGGTTATACAGAGCTAAAACTTGCCGGACATAGTTTTGGGTTTCGGGGTAGGGCGGGATGGAGTTGTTGTATTTGATGAC
>JACXTQ010000179.1 GCA_016919605.1 Methylovulum sp. | reverse complement strand
TCAAAAGTCAGGCCGGGCAAGTCCGGCAGCACTTCGTTGCTCATTTATTTACCCCTGTACTGAATGCGCCCTTGCGCACCTTTTCTTGGATTTTCTTGACCATAATATGGCTGTGTTCATTAAAGAACTGCTTTGCACCGTTAGTGTCAATGAAAGAATTGTTATAAACAGGCCGAAAAACGACAGGGCTTTCATGGGTGACATTGTTGGTGGTGTGCGACGCGCCTGATGAATTCCGCTGCGCTTCCGCAAGCCGGCCATTTTTGACGGCATTGACCGCCGTCGCCTGGGATTTTTGCGCGATGTCCATCACCGATGCGGGCAGTGTCCAATTGCCGTGGAGTTGGCCGCTATCGATCAGCTGCTTAATGGAGACGGCGACCGGGGCGGACAGGCTGGGTTCCGCCTTGCCTATGCCCACATGGCTTTTGACAATATCAACGACCGAACGGAAATTTTCGGCCACTCCGGCGGGTAAAACTGATTCTTTGCGGTGCAATAAAAAAGGGCTTTCATCATTGGCAACGCTCCATTCGCCGTCTTTTGCAGACCCTAACGCCATAACCCCCGTAAAGGCCGCTACACCAGCAATAGGCGCCAATACTAGATTAAACGGAAATGGAACGACATCCATAACTGAAGCGAATGCGCTCTTTGCCGCCCGCCATGCTGCACCTAACCCAGATTTAGCATTAGACTCCGTTTCAACAACCGTGCGGGTTTCGGCTCCGGCAACAGTTGCGCCGGTCTGTATGGCTTGTCCGGCCGCAACAGCCCCCGCCTGCGCTAATTCACTGCCCGCCTTGGTAGTGGTTTTTACAGCTTCTTTTTCGCCAAACCCCAGCAGCTCAAATAGCCACTCACCCGCCATCACCGCTTTTTTCTTGACCCAAAGCGCACCTTCCCAGGCATCGTGGGCTAAAGCAATGGCTTTTTTCTTAGCCTCTTTCAGGGCAAAGCCAGTGGATTCCCATGCCCATTCAGCCGCCGCCACCGCTTTTTTCTTCACCCCTTGCAGGGTTTCCCAGTTGTTGCTGGCTGTTACGATGGCGTGTTTTTTAGTTTCCTTACTGGCAAAGCCTAAGGTCTCCCATGTCCATTGTCCGGCAAGCGCCGCCTTTTCTTTAGCCCACAACAATCCTGCCCAAATCATATCACCGTTTTTAAGGGCTTTCTCTTGGGCACTGTTGGCTTGGATATTGGCCAGCTTCCACGCCCATTGCGCCGTTGCCATAACCCGTTCTTGTAAAAAGGTCGAGGCATAGCTCACTAAAACCGAGTTGGCGGCATTGCGTACCGCATTGCTAATGGTTTGCTGTCCGGTCAGCACACCATTGGTCATCTGCGACATCGCATTTTTAAAGGGCGCGACCATGCCCTCAAAAATTTCCCGCCTATTCTTTTCTGCATCACTTTCTAGCTGTTGGAGAGTTTGCTGATAAGCCCGCTCCAAGGCTTCTTTTTCGTGCAGGTTTTGGGCAAGGGCGAGCGCATCCTTATCCAATAATTTGCGTTTGTCGGCCAGCAATTGCTGTTCGATAGCCAGACGTTCCCTTGCAAAGCCGCGCAGTTTGTCAAGATGCTCGGACTCGGTGATGTTGCCTAAATCAAGTTCCTGCTGGGCGGCGGCTTCCTGTATCGCAAGCCCGTCCAGTGCCGCTTGGCTTTTGGCGGTCAGGTTTTCTTCTGCAAGGGCCTTGTCCTGTTCCTCCACCCGCTTATCATTTTCATATTTGGCGGTGTCCCGCTCAATGCCTTTCGCCACCGCGTCCTGGTCGATGCTGGCCAGCTGGGCCTGGGTGTCGGCCTCCAAGGCAATTTGTTTATTTTTTAACGTTTTGATTTTGGCGTTGGCGGCTTGCTGTTCCTCAGTGTCGCCGCCTGCGCCTGTGGCCGTTCCCGATGTGGCGTTGTTCATCCGCCCTAATACAGCAGGGACGTAGGCTTGCGTTTCCGGTATGGCCGGAATTTTACCCGTGGCTTTTAAAGCCGTGGCGGTGCGTCCTTCGCCAGAATTATAGGCCGCCAGCGCATGTTCGACGTTGCCGTTGAATTTATCGAGCAAGAAGCGCATGTACTTGCCAGCGGCATCAATCGACTGCGCCGGATCGTTGACATCGGTCACGCCGAACCGTTTGGCTGTGGCCGGCATCAGTTGCATCAGGCCACCCGCACCTTTAGGCGACACCGCGTTAATGTCACCCGCGCTTTCTTGTGCCGCTTGGGCGGGCAACAGGCCTGCCGGAAGGTCGTATTTTTGTGTGGCTTGGTTAAAAAGTGCGCTGTATTTTCCGACAGGGGTAGCACCCGCCGCTTTTGGCAAGGCCGCCGCTTGAGCTTGGGCGGCCTTGATTTTCGCATCAATAGCTTGGCTTTCAAGGGCGGCGGTATCCAGCACCAGCTTGCGCTTGATAGCCAACTCCTGAGCTGACTTGTCTTTTTCTAAGGCTAGAGATTTTTCCCGCAACTCGGTTTCACTGAGGTCTTGCGCTTTTAAGGCCAGCTCTTTGGCTTTAAAGGTGTTTTCAAGCTGTTTTAACTCCAGATCGGATGCGTTTTTTAGGGCATCTTGCCGAATTTTTATAGCACTTAACTGCATTTCCAGATTAGCGGTCGCCAGTTTTTTGGCGGCGGCGGTAGTTGCCGTGGGCATATCGGGCAAATCTTGCCCGCCGCTTAGGCGTTTTTCTTCGGGTGGTGGCGTTGTCGGTTGGGTATTTTTGCTGCGGTTGCGCATGATTTCCGCATTCAGTTGGTCTTGCCATATCCCGACTTGGGATGTGACGGCATTACCTGCGGCATCCAAGCCACTGCGGAAATCATCGCCCAAACGGCTGACAAAAGGCCCGACAGCATCACCTTTGTAACTGTCCATATAGCCGGACACAAACGCATCCGTGCGTGGTGATTCACCGCGCCGCTGTGCAATCGTCTGGTTTTCTTGGTTGTTGGCCGCCCATTGTTCGGCAAAATTTTTGCCTGTGAAATCAAAATGGGTGAACGCCGCCTTGATGTCCTTGGCGGCGGCTTCGGCCAAGGATACCGCGTGTTTGAAACTGGTTTTTATCTCCTCGACAAAAATTGCCAGTGACACGCCAATACTTTTTCCCAAGCCGTTGAAAACACCGATGATAGTGTTGGCGAGATTTTTAAAACTTTGGCCTAAACTGGGGAATTCGCCAACTTTCCCCTCAATCCCTTGCCATAAGCCTAGCCATTTTCCTTCCAGCCATGCCAATGCGGTTCCGACAGCCGTCACGCCATCATTAAAAGCGCCTTTTATTAGCCCCCATGACGCGTCAATAATTTCAGACAGCGTGACGGTTGAATCGCCAAATTGAAATTGCTGGTCTTTGACTTCGTTATATTTGACGACCAAAAATGCCAATGTTGAAATGACCAAACCGATAGGCCCGCCCACCAGCCGCATAAAAGCCGTACCCAATCCGCCCGCCGCTACGCCCAACGCCCCAAACGCCCCCCGTGCCAAGGCCATCCGCACAGCGACAACACCCAATGTGGACAAAAATAAGGTGGCCGGATTGGACACCAACGCAACCAATGCCGAAGTCAGCGCCCCGATAACCCCCAGCAGGTTGCTCATGCCGACTTGGATGATGACAACACCGGCCAGCATCTTGATGACAAATTGCCCGATCACCGTATTCCATAATCCGGCAACCAACGGTGTCAGCACCGTAGCAATGGCTTTTATGCCCGATACAATCCCTGTCCTGAACGCCGCCGCAACAGCCGCCCCCGCGCCCGCAGCAATCCCAGGCAACGCCCGGAACGCCAAGTTCATCACCGTACCCAGTGTGCCGAAAATCAGGGCAATACGGGCAAAGCTGGCAAGGTTGGGGTATTCGTCATTGACTTTGCGCAACCATACCGCCAAATCCCGCAGAGATTCCAACACCGCATATATGGTTGGAAGAAACATGACTGACATGCTAACTGCCATGCCATCCCATGCTTCTTTCATCATAACCAGCATGGCCTTAACTGTTTTTATCCGCTCCTTATAAGTGGCATCCATACTGCCACTTACATCGCCTGCATTAGCCAGCACCGACAAACGGTTGAATTCTGCTAAATTAGTAATCAAGCCACCAATAACGCCTTTGGTTTCTCCTGCTTCACCCGCTAGCTTGCCGAGTATGTCTGATTGCAAGCGGGCGCTTTTGACCTCGCTTAGTTTAGCTAGAAAGTTATCCAGAGCCTTTTTAGGTTTTTTTTCAATGTCGTTGGCCAGTTTGACGGCATCAAAGCCCAGTTGCTGTAAACCGATCTGAAAATCTTTTGACTGGTTGGGTGCGTTCTGCAACTTACTGAGTAAGTTATCCATCGCTGTGCCGACAATCTCCGGCGGCTTGCCCAACGCCAGCATCGCCGCACTTAAGGCGACAGCCTCGCCGCGTAACAAACCAAAACGCTGTGCCATATCACCAGCACGGGTTAGTACGTTTATTATGTCTGACTCACTGACTACAGCGGGTGCCTTGTCAGCAATGTAATTGATTTGGTCGCCAAAATATTCTAGATCCTTTAGTCCAATACCATAGATGCTTTTGAGTGTGCCAAACGATTCCGCCGCCTGTTCCGGCAGCATCTCAAAGGCCACCGCACCTTTAGCGGTGAGTTTGACAAAGTCGGATATTTCATTGACTGGAAAACCCATCTGTCCGGCAATGGCCTGCATTTTGGCTAACTCATCGGTGGTCAAGCCTGTTGTTGCCGCCATATCCAGCAATTCGCCGCGCAGTTTTTTAATAGCCTCTACCGTTCCGGTAACGGTTTTTTTGACATCGGCGAAAGCCGATTCAAACTTAACGCCCCGCCACTCGACCAGAGTTTCCGCTAAAGCCGCCGCCGTAAAACGTTTTAAATCGCGCTGAATGTCGTCTTTAGCATTTTTAAAAGCGTCCTGAAAGCGTTTGATGCCATTTTTTGCTGCATCAATGGCTTCCGGCAGATGGTCAAAGAAGTTTTTTTCTTTGCCTTTACCGATACCCAAGACTATTTCGGCTTTTGACAGGCCATCAATAAAAGCCGTGAGCTTTTGCAGCGGAAAGTTTATTTTATTAAGATAATCGGTAAATGAGCCTAGAAACCCTAACGACAGCCGTACTTCTTTATGGAAGTTATTGAGCAGGAACTGGGCGGCTTGCAGTTTTTTGTTGTGAGTGTCAATGCTGATGCTTAAGCCCAAATAATTCTGCATCACCCTCAGCAACTGCATCCCAAGCGTAATGATATTGCCTATAAGCCCCAGCACCGCCATTGAGGCCTGCCCCAAAGCATTGGCGGCAATACTGGCAAACAAAATAAATTGCGTGGAAACCGCCCCGACTTTACCTGTCAGTTGGACGGCTTGGTCAGCCAGCCCTTTAATATAGCCTTGGGTTTGCGCCAATCCGGCACGGGCATTGTCAACGACAGCGTTGATGACTAGTTTCAAACTTAAGTCTTTCATAGATTATCTATTTACCAGTAAACCGCGCAAAAAACCGTTTGCGCTTTTCGGCCAACGTCAAAGGCGGTTCGTAATCAAGATACGCCGCCACCAGCAAATGGGTCGGCGGGTGGTTGCGTAAGTAAGCCGCCAGTTCTTTCAATGCCGACAGGGTGAGATGGTGGTCGATATAACCGTATTCCCAGCCAAACGTGGCGGCCAAATGGGCATAGACATCGCCCCAACCGGACGGATTGGAGGCTGTTCCGGTCGCTGTTTCCAGCCCCAATTGGTCAGGCAAGGCCGCCAAAAACACGGCCATGTCACGGCTGGGGGTTGTCCAAAACAGCCAACGCCCGCGCCATCGGCCAAACAGCACAACAAACAGCTCCCGTATCAGGCGGGCTTGCCGGTTGGCCGGAGCCACCGCCAGTTCGCCATAGATACGGATGATTTTACGGAGCAAAAAAAAGGGCGGCTCATCGATCCGCCGCCCTTTTCCCGCCACCCTAAGGACGACTTGCCCGGCCATACCCGATTACGATGACATATTAATGGCGTGGCTTTTGCCGCTGATCCGGTCAACCGCGCACTTAAACGTAAACTTCAGCCCTTCACCGGCATCGTCCGATTTGGTCTTCACCCCCATGCCTTCGCACATCGCCTGTTCAAACGTCAGTAACACTTGTTGGTCCGGCTCATTCGAGTTCAAGGCGATGCGGACAATGGGCGCGGGGCCGACCGGCGCCTGCATGACTTCGATGCGGCTGCCGCCATCAGTTTCAAACTCGCAATCAATAAAGAACGTGTCGCCCGAATTGGTGTTGTCGAAATAATGCGCCCCGGTATTGTCGTCCAGCACATATTGGTTTTGGGCAATGGACAGCGGCGAGGTCATGGCGACACGGGTCAGTGGTTTGCCCAAAGCATTGCGTACCCCCCACGATTTATAAAAGGTGGCACCAGCGACCGTAGTGCCGCGCGGATCACGCAAAACAGGGACAATGCTGTAATAGTCCACCGCATAGCTGAGGCGGACAGTATCGCCGACGTCGGCGGCGGCAAACTCGTAATAGCCCTTACCGTCTGTTTTATACTGGCCGCTGGTGGGGGTTGACGTGGCCACGGCCACATCGCCACCGACCGTAATCCCGGTCATGGCGGTTCCCGCATTGCCCAACAACACCACGCCCGCATCAGACACATAAGCCGCCGCCGAAGGGGGATCGACAAAAAATTGGTACGCCGGGGCAGGCAAGTCACCGGAGCTGATAGTTGATGTGCAGGTCTGGCCGTCCGTATAATGAGTGACCACCATAAATTTTCCGGCAGCAATATTGGCCTCATCATCTAATATCAACACGCCATTAGGAGACCCTTGATAATGCGCCACCGCTGGGGCATCAGATTTAGGGTTCCACGGGTCTTGGGTGAGCACTGCCCAATCATTTTTCACTTTCCACGGCACGGTCGCAAACAGCCGCACGTCATGGGTCAATTTCGCCAAGACTTTGCCGGACTGGACAACCGTTACGCCTTTAGTGACAAAGGTGATTGCAAACGGCTTGCCCAAATCCGCTTTGGCAAACGTGTATAGGCCACCGTTAACGACGTACTGCCCTGCCACCGGCGCACCCGTGACCAGCGTCGCGGGTGCGCCGTTAATTTTCACGCTAGTGTTGCTGTCCCAACGCCCCAGATGCACGGCGGTACAATTGCGGATTTTAATGTCCGTAAAATACGAATTCGGCACGACATAACCGACCGTATCATTGGCCATGATGTGCTGTTTCGGCAATTCTTCAACGCCGTAACAGATTTGGTTCAGCAAACGGCCAAAGGATGCGGCCATCGTCAGCGCAACCGTAATTTCTTCCTTGCCGCCCACCAAGCCGATCGCCCGTTTGCCGCTGCCCATATAGGCCTTAGTTTCATGCTTGTCGTCATATTGATAATCCAACAACTCAGGCACTTTCAAAAATTGCGGTACGGATAACGGGCCTTTATTGTCCGCCAGCACTTCAAAAAAGGCCGCACCGCCACCGCGCGGTGTGGTTTGGGGCAATGTGTCAATTTCGTTCATAATGGATACCTTAAAATCAATGGTCAGTTATTTTATTTTCGGTTGGTTTTGGGCTTATCGGTGCTGACACCAGCACTACCGTCAGTTACCGCCACCGCCGGCTCCTCCACAGCTACTGGCTGCACAGCATCTAAAACGGGTTTATCAGCAGGGGCGGCTGACAGATCGGCGGCGGCCACTGCCGGAGCAGGGGCCTCAACAGCATCTACAGCCTTCACGGCCACAAACCCCATTGACCATACCGTAGGGGACAGCAAATCATCAGGTACATCAATATTGCCGTTATCATCAGCCGGGTACGTTACCCCACCCAGCATCAAGCTTTGTGTGCCTGTCTTACGAATTTTCATAGATTCCTCATCTTGGGTATTGAATAAATCGGCGGGTTATCAACGTGATTTTCGCGCTGTGGCAAAGGATACCGGCAAACAATACCGGTACTGACTCATCCAATGCCGCCCCCGTTTGCTTGCCTTCCGCATCCCTATATACCGCATCTAGTGGCGCGGGATTGATGCTATAGGGTAAAAATGCTGCGCGTATCTGATCGATCAGCGCATCAAAAGCCAGTTCAGAGGCCCCTGCATCATCCACCGCCCTATAGCCGCGAATTAGCCAACGGGCGGTTTCCAGCGTCTGTTTGGCGGGTAAAGAAGTTTCAGATACGCCGGTCCGCCGTACAAACCAACCCGATAACCGCCCGTCGTGTACATACAACTCTTTTAATTGCGCCTCCCGTGCCGCATAGCGCTGATAGGCATGGACGATGCCGATAGCCGGTATGGCTTGGAGCCGAGCGACAATATCCGCCCGTATAGCCTCTGTCGTCTCCATCACCGCCACCGTTTCGGATGAGTAAGGCGGTCATTGCCCCGGCTATCTTGCAAATCCCAATTCACCACCACCCCGGCAGGTGCAGATTTTTTATCATCCACACCCAGTTCGTTGGTATAGCGGGCGCGTAAGGTTTTAGCGCGGTTGGCATAATCGCGTGACTGGCTTAAACGCTCTATCCGGTCAGCCTGGATGGTCGAATCGCTGGCGCTGGCATAATAGGAAGCCAATTGCTCGCAACAGGCCGCCGCCGCCCAACTCATAACTGCCTCACGGTGCGGCACGGGTAGGGTATCGGTGCTGTCATCCAACACATGCGCTTGGGTATAAGTCATGCGGACGGCGGATGCGGGTGCATAAGCTAAGCGCAATTGCTCACCCACCGGCGCTTGGTAAAGCAAATAATCTCCCGTATCGACCATTTCGGGCGGAAAAATGTCTAACGGATATTCCAAGCTGATAATGACGCTAAAACCCACTTGCCAGCCACTGGGCAAATCTAAAATGGCCGTGCCGTTGGCCGTTAAATCCTCAACCAAATAACGCGGGCGGTCTGCCGAATAACGGTTGACCGCCATGCTGATGGCTGACACATAATCATCATCGCTAATGACCCCCGCATCATCGCGGACAGCAGTCTTAACTAATGCCAGCAAATCGGCCAACATGGTTATGTGACTACCGCGCCGTAGAAACCACGATAATCCAGCACGTTGCCGCCGTAGATATGGCGAATTTTGTAGACAATCTGGTCATTGCTGAACAAAGACCCTTGGGTGGGCATATCTTGCACAAACAATTCCGGCTCTTCGTTACCGTTATAAAAACCCAATTCGATCAGCGGGGTTTCCATTTTGTCGGCAGTGGCATACCAATTGTTAGTATCGTTCCAGTAATCAACCACATGCACGGTCGGCTTGCGCGATTGCACAAAGGTCTCGTCTAGGTTGGTGCCGCGCACAAACATGTTGAACGCCTGTTCTTCAAGTTCCCCCGGCACATATAAATGGCGCAAAACTAAGCCCAGCGGTTTGTTACTGCCCGCTTCATTTTGCGATTTCATGGCCAGCCGTGCGGCGGCAAATGATGTGTTGTCCAACGCCGCCGTACCTAGATTGCTGTGGTTAATGGCATGGAACAGGGTCGAGGCATCGTAAATGGTCGGGTTGTTTGCCAAGAAATTTAGCACAAACTCAAACAGCGTCCGTTTTGCCGCCTTCGCCAACCGCAACGGCACCTTGCGGATAGCGCCGACATCATCGTTAGCAATGGTTTCCAGCGAAATGGTTTCCTTGCCGCCGCGTTTGCTGATGGCATAGGTGGATTTCTCATCACTGGGGGATGTCAAAGCGGTGTAGGGGCCATTTTCAGCCACCGTCGGCAAGTTGCCGTAACCACCCATGCGGGTACGTTCTTGGGTTCTGAAATTGCTGATCGGGACAATATCGACCAAGTTGAGGTAATCGTTATAATTTTCCAAGGCGTTGTAATCGCGCACCATCGCACGGGTGATGGAATCGCCTAAGATATTGCTGAAAGTGCTGGCGGAAATGGCTTCGCGGAAATGTTCGTCACCGCCCAAGGCCTCCCGCAACCGCCGGACATCGCAATTTTGTACCAATCCAGTCACGCCACGGTCGCCAGTGATTTCGGCATAACATTCACGGAACGAAAACGCCCGTTTGTTCGGATTGAAAAAATCGTCCAACATGGCGTTAACTTTTTCCGACCTGTCCGCCCCGGCTTCCACCCTAGTGTCACCCAACCCCTGCACATGCCCGGATTCGGTCAATTTTGCCAACATGGCACGCTCGTCATTAATCGCTTCGCGTACCTGTTCAACCGTAAATTCTGCATTATCGTTAAACCGTTTTGACAGCTTGGCGACCACCGGCTCAGGCAAGTTGCAAGTTTTCAGCAAATGACGGGCATCTGCCCTGGCTTCGACCAGGCGTATTTTTTCCGCCAACAGATCGGCGGCATCGGGGGGCGTATCGTTTTTCATGTCATTGGCCTTAGTGTTGGCTTCGTAATATCTGCTGCCGCAACTGTCATCGGTATCCAGCGTGGCGTTGTAGGCGGCTAACAGCGCTTCGTTATTGGTGATGTCCAGCCCTGGCGGCAAATCACCGCCGTTAGCGACTTTAATGGCGGAGACCAATAAATCCGTCAGCGGCATGGAACCGTCCAGCGCCTCTAACAGACGAATCAGCTCACCACCGGCACCGGGGTCGATAATCAGGTCAACGCTGTGGACTTTCGTAAACTTGGTGGCTTCACGCAGGGTGCCGCGCTTTTTGACTTGGGCATCCGCGTCAATGGAAAAGCCAAACAGCCCGTCCATTTTGGCATCGTATGCTTCGCGCAACTTGGCGGGGACATCACCGGCGGAGGCCAAAAGCGTCAACGTCGCTTGAATTTCGCCAGTATCCGGCGTTTTGCCTTCGATAAAGCGTGGTTCTGATAACTGGCCGATTAACTGTTCAAACGATTTGCCTTGCCCGGCAATATGCTCGGCATCGGACTTGACGAACACCCGCACACCCGCAAACAGCGGCGCGGCTTCGCGCAAGGCCGCATCAGGATAAAAGTTGTTGTTGCCGGACTTGCCCGCCTTAATGACCCGAATCAGCCATTTCAGCCCAGAAGCTTGGCCGTCAGCACTAATGGCCTCGATAAAAGGTGAAGCGTTATTTTTTGCCATTTTTACCCACCTTAGCTGTCTTATCCGCCTGAATTTTTTGGCCGTCCACCGTCACGCCGACCAGATAACCGCCGTAATCTTTAAAGCTAAGCAGTTTGCCGCTCTCCACATTCAACAGTGCGGCGGCATCATTTAAGGATAAGCCGACTGCCTCGGCATCGGCATCGGTTTCGTTGTTGTCCGCCATATCACTTGCTCCATCTACAAAAAGTTTGGTTGGGCATAGCATAATCGCCGGACAAAAAAAAGCCCCGCAGGACGGCAGTCCGGCAAGGGCATTGGGGGTTTTTTAATGGGGAGACAGTAACAGCTACTGCGGCAACCTGAAAATAGG
>JACXTQ010000178.1 GCA_016919605.1 Methylovulum sp. | reverse complement strand
CGTACCAAAAACACGCTGCGTTCGGGTTGCTCTTCAACATGGCCTATCATGGTGATAACACCACGGGTTCCGGCTTCCGCCAAAATTGCGCCTTCCTCGCCATCAGGTATTGAACCGTCATCGGTAATGGCGGCGGCAGCATAAACAATGTCGCCTATATCTAAATCTTCTACTCTCATGCTTTCTCCCCGTTAGAATGGTTTTGTAGGAAACCTTACAAAAGCCTATGAATTGTTTGTTTGTAATCTTTGCTACACTTAGTAATGTCTATTTTTATATTATAAACATCAATTGCTTATAAAAATAATAATGATCTGGCACATAGGTTGCATTAAGTGACTACAAGAACGATGCCAACCCTTTCAGGAGACTTGTTGTGATTACCTTAACAGAAAAAGCTATAAATGCTGTCGGTCGCTTTATCGCCAGTTCGGAAACACCTTCAGCCGGGCTTCGTATCGAAGTGACTGATGGGGGATGTTCGGGTTACCAATACGGTATGAAGCTTGAGGCCGATAACGCTCCTGAAGACACCGTAATTGACTGCGGCGCAGTTAAAGTGTTTGTTGCCCCCACCAGTATGCCCATGTTGGATGGCATGGAAGTCGATTTTCTCGACAGCATAGAGGGTTCAGGTTTCAAGTTTATTAACCCTAACGCGGCAAAAAGCTGTGCTTGCGGTTCTTCGTTCAATACCAGTGCCAGCGGTACAGGAACGAAAACCTGTTCGTAATTTATGAAGGTGGGCAACTGAAGCTTTGTCCGCCGCAAACCGATCAAAACGCGCAACAGCATTGCCCGCCCTACCCCAATTCCGAGGATAAAGCCATGTGGGACTATTCAGATAAAGTAAAAGAACATTTTTTTAACCCTAAAAATGCCGGAGCGGTGGCCGATGCCAATGCCATAGGTGAAGTGGGTTCCATCAGTTGCGGTGATGCCTTGCGTTTGACCTTAAAGGTTGATGATGCCAGCGAAGTGATCCTTGATGCCGGCTTCCAAACTTTTGGTTGCGGCTCGGCGATTGCCTCATCATCGGTGCTGACCGAAATCATCAAAGGCATGACTATTGATGAAGCTTTAAAAGTCACTAATCAGGATATTGCTGACCATTTGGAAGGTTTGCCGCCAGAAAAAATGCATTGTTCCGTCATGGGACGTGAGGCTTTGCAAGCGGCGATTGCCAATTATCGCGGTGAAGAATGGGCGGACGACCATGAAGAAGGCGCGTTAATCTGCAAATGTTTTGCAATTGATGCGGTAATGATCGAAGAAATGGTCTGGGCAAACAAGCTGCGCACGGTCCAAGACGTGACCAATTTTACCAAAGCGGGTGGCGGTTGCGCGGCTTGCCATGAAGATATTGAAGCGATTTTGGAAAAAGTGCTGGCGGAAAAAGGCGAGAAATTCGACCCCGAAGCCGCGCCTGTAGCGAAACCTGTGGTCGTCGAAGTCAAAGGCCCGTTAACCAATTTGCAACGCATCAAAAAAATTGAACAAGTGCTGGAATCGTTGCGGCCTTCGTTGATGGCTGATGGTGGCGATGTCGAATTGGTCGAAGTGATAGGCAACACCGCCTACGTCAATATGACGGGCGCGTGCAGCGGCTGCCAAATGGCGGCGATGACCATAGCGGGCATCCAACAACGGCTGATGGAAGTGATGGGCGAATTTATCAAAGTCGTACCGGCTTCGGAAATGGCCAAACTTGTGAACATAGCAGCATAGGAATACAGCCATGACCGATATTTATCTGGACAACAACGCCACCACTAAAGTGGATCATGCTGTGGTCGACGTGATGATCCCCTATTTTCTAGAGCAATACGGCAATCCCTCGTCTATCCATAAATTTGCCGATGGCGTGGCGCGTGGCCTTAAACAGGCCCGCCAGCAAGTGCAAAACCTGATTGGCTGTGAGCATGATTCGGAGATCATCTTCACTTCTTGCGGCACGGAATCCAATTCCACGGCGATCTTGTCCGCTATTAAAGCCCAGCCGAACAAAAAAGAAATCATTACCACTACCGTTGAGCATCCGGCCATCTTAAGCCTGTGCGAAGTGCTGGAAAAAGAAGGCTACACCATCCATAGGATGCCGGTAGACCGCGCCGGACGTTTGAATCTGGAAGCTTACAAAAAACTGTTGTCTGACCAAGTTGCCATTGTCTCGGTCATGTGGGCAAATAACGAAACGGGAACCCTGTTTCCGGTCGTGGAAATGGCCGAAATGGCTCATGCAGCCGATGTGATGTTCCATACGGATGCCGTGCAGGCTGTCGGCAAAATCCCAATGATGTTACAGGACACCAAAATCGACATGTTGTCGCTGTCCGGCCATAAACTGCATGCCCCTAAAGGCATAGGTGTATTGTATTTGCGCCGTGGCACCCGTTACCGTCCGCTTTTGCGGGGCGGCCATCAGGAACGTGGCAGGCGTGCAGGTACTGAAAACACCGCCTCGATTGTCGGCTTAGGCAAAGCTTGCGAACTGGCGTTGGAGCATATCGAATATGAAAACACCCACGTCAAAGCCATGCGTGACCGCTTGGAGCGCGGCATCACCGAACAGATCCCCCATTGCTTTATCACGGGTGACATGAACAACCGCTTGCCTAACACTACCGATATTGCTTTTGAATATATTGAAGGTGAGGCCATTTTGATGTTGCTGAACAAAGCGGGTATCGCCGCCTCTAGCGGATCAGCCTGTACTTCTGGTTCCTTGGAACCCTCCCATGTCATGCGGGCGATGGATATCCCCTACACGGCGGCCCACGGGACGATACGTTTCTCGTTCTCGCGCTATAACTCCATGCACGAAGTCGACGAAGTCTTGAAAGTCATGCCCGGCGTGGTTGCGACCTTGCGCAAATTGTCACCGTATTGGGACGGCAATGCCCCGGTGGCTAACCCTGAACAAGCGTTTAAGCCAACCTATGCCTGATTAAGCTTATTCCCCCTATATAGCCTTAAGTTAAGCCGTTCGTATGAGCGGCTTAACAAGGTATATGTCTCGTAATACCCTCTTTTTTCCAAGTTGCTGTGGTGATGGCCTAGCTTTTTAAACTGCCACGACGGTTTTTAGGTTGCCCAAAAATTGGGTGGCCTTAAGCTTGCTGTCAAACAACTCCAAAGCCACTTCATACAACCGCAAATCCAAGCTGTTCATCTCTTTTGCCAAGCGTAATTCTTCATCAGAAAAATCATTGCTGTCCAGCTCGTATCTGGCTGGGGTCAGTGTGGTAAAAAGTGTCTTATCCCAATCCATGACAGTGCAGAGCAGGTCGTAGGATTCATGTGGTTTTTCATTAATGCCGATAAAAATAAATTGTTTTTTCAGATTGTTAATGGCAGTGTCGAACATGGTTTCACTACATTCTCCAAACGGCGTGGTAAAACCACCCGATAACAGACGGGTATAATAATTATCCAATACCTTATGCCCAACCTTAAAAATATCGCTGATCGTCAAGGTCTGCCCCTTGTGTGCGGCCACCAGAGTCAATTCTTTGGCATGATAACAAACTCGTAACAAAGGTGCCCGCAGCCAGATCAAATAATCGCCGGACAATCCCGCTTTCTCGGCGCTACCAAAAGGGAATGTGCCGTAAACTAGTTGTTTTTGCAAATAACTGTCGGGATAATGCCGTAAAGCTAATAGCTTGTCTTCACCCGCACCGACAGAAAGGACGTTGCCGTGGGTCGCCATTTTTACATGCGTCCGCAAATCATGGGTGATGCTATAAGAGGGTTCGATAAAAAATCTGTTGGTTGTGTGTCCGGTTTTCTCCAATAGAGTGGGCAGGCGTTGTTCAATAAAATGATAAAAACATTTTTTGTCAATCGAGTAGCTTAAATAATCATGACGGATATCGGCATGATCCGGTTTATCGGAAATATGCTCTTGGGGAAGCAAATAAACATGCGGGTTAGGATGGATGTGCATGGCATGGCGAAGGGCAATCTCAGAAAATGCTTTGCTCAAATGGCAGAAACCGGGCTTTGCCAATAGCCTTGAAATATGCAGGGAACCTGTAGAAAAATTGCTGATAAAAAAATCGGCAAGATGCCCGACCACTAACTTGGTGTTGCTGGTTTCGCCAACCACTGAAATATAACGGATCGTGGGTTTCACTAAAGCGAGGATATCTTGCACCACCTTATGGTCTTTTTCCGCTTCGTAGCGAGAGGCTTCCGAAGGGGTAAACGGCATAGTCCAGCCGTCAAAAATAACCGCCAATGTGGGATAACGGTTGGCAAGTTGGTTAAGGATATAGGCATAACCTTCAACTTGCTCCACCCAGCAACGCTTTTGGCCTTCCACGCCTATCCAAACTACAGGATAACCATCAGTGAGCCGGGTAGTTTTTGCCAACGCCGTTTCAGTAGGCGATTGCAAGACCTTATCGACCAAATAGCGGTCGGCAATGTCGTAGGCAAAACGGCTACTAAGATGCTGTTGCCGCCCAATATGCACAAACCATTTATTGTCATCAAAAACGAGCCGATCAAGTTCATGGGAATCTAAAACCTGACGTTTATGACAAGTAAACAATAAATCGGCATCATTAAAATCATGGTCTTTGCGCATGATAATAGCGGGTAGCTTATCAAGCAAGAGTTGCGGGGAAGCCAACTCAAACAAGGCAGGCCAGACATCATAATAAAAATGCGAAGGCCTGCTATGAGAAGCGATAACTCCGGCAAATGAATTGCTGGCCGTGGCGTGGACGGCAATTTTGGCAAAATCTTTAATCAATTTCTCTTGCAGACGCTTGATATGGGATTCATTAACGTGGGCAAGCGATAAAAAAACATTGGCCACCGGAAAATACAAGGCATCTGCTGAAGACAGCAGTTGTACCAAGAAAAACGTATGGTCGCCATCGGTAAAGCGCAGGCAGTTAAGGTCTGGAGCCACTTCATAGCTTTCTTGGCAATAAGCACGGTTTACCGAAAAAGGACTGGGCAGGCTTAAACGGCCATTTAAGGCATTTTTCACCAAATTAACTCCAAAACTAGATTCTTTACATTCGTTGACCAACGGCTGCAAATTGCAAGCTATACCTGACAACACGTTAGGTAAAATGGTCACATGAATTTTTTTTGGCTCTTCTAGCCATTGGATGCCGCTTGCTTGTGCGGCTTCCCAAAGGATTGCCGGTGCCGCCTGATGAGATTCGGACACGCGCTCATGGTGATTGCTAAGAAAATAATATAAAGCCTCCAAAAGCGTTAAAATCAGGCTGGGCTTATTGTTCTGTTCCGCTAATGCCGCCAAACCGGAAGCCCGAAAAAAAGCTTCCTGAAAAAGTTGCAATCCAGGCTCATACTGAGATAAATCCAACAACCGCAAGCGATTGGATTTGAAAAATTTGTCCTGAT
>JACXTQ010000177.1 GCA_016919605.1 Methylovulum sp. | reverse complement strand
GGGGGAGATTTGGCGGGTGGCGACCAACGTATCAGAGCCATCAGCGGATTTTTCAAGCTGTAGGGTATAACCATTGGCATGATCAGAATGCAGATTACAATGGGCAATCAGCAAGTGCTTTGACAAATGCCGTTTAAAAGCATGCCAACCCCCTAGGCTTTGCTTAATAATCCCCAGTTTTGCCAAAACTAATTCATTAGGCGTAGACAATTGGGTATGTACCCAATGCTCTGATAGATTTTTTACTTTAAATTCCAAAAAAATCCCAGGTAAGGTATTCTCGTTGGGCCACGCGCTAAGCATTTTCTGGATGCTGAACATGGGCATGATAAAACCGCCGGTAGATTTCAAACAGACCGGTTGCCGATACAGCCGTTTAGAGCGCAAAACCAGACGGGTACTGCCTACTGCTCCGGCAGCAATAAACACCCGGTTGAACGTCAGTTCGTCCTGTTCCCCGCCAGGCCGAGCCAGCGACACCCTGACCTGATTAGTTTCTTCAGCTAGCTCCTTTACCAAAACACCACCCATATAGTCAATTAGGTTCGCCGCCCGCAAGTGGTCAATTTCTTGGCTGGCTTTGTAAATAGCCTCATATACACAGCCGCTCATACAGCATCCGCAGTATTGGCAAGCACTGGCTGCTTCGGTATCGGCAAGTCCGAGCATCAAACGGGCTTGACCGAAGACCAGTTGGTCTTTAGTCCCCAAGCCGCTTGCCGCCATCTTTGCCAACAACAGGCGGTTACCGGCCGATAAACCCACCGCGCCGCCACTCGCTTTGTGCAAAGGAAAGTTCAGGCTTAAATTATCCGCTCTCGCCGAATAAGGCAAACGCGCCAAAAGTTGGGCATAATAGTCATGCAATTGCTTAGTCGCGATTGGCCAATCGGCCAGATCACAGGCATCCGCAGGCAATGCCGAACCTCCCCAACCGATACTTAAGCCACCATAAGCATAACTGAGCGGTGGCATATCGGCTTCCCTCAGTAATGGGGCAAGTGGATGTTGACCGCCATAAAAATAATCCGAGCCGAATGCTAGCTTGGTCGGAATAGCCCGTTTATTATGGAGAGTCGGATTATGGCACAATGTTTCGTAATCGGCCGCCGTCCATTGCTGGGGAGGCAAGGCAGACAATTTGTCCACAAGCTGTTGTCTGCCTTTATCCAAACGTTCGCCATAATCCAACACTATCGGTTTTATGCCCCGCGCGACCAACGCCTTCAATGTAGCTGAGGCGGCCAATCCCGACCCAATAACTGCCACTCTCATCACTTAACGTTTAACTGGGATCATTTAATGCTCGGATAATGCGCTGCAAGTCACCAGCATCTAAACCAGGGAAGCAGGGGATAAATAAACTGTTACTATACAGCCTATCGGCATTCGGGGTATCGCCATGGTAAGGGTAGGCGGGTAAGTCAGAAATTTTTAAGAGGCTGGTAGTCGCCGTGTCTATTTTATTGCCGTGCCAACGTTGTTGGGTTGCCGCTGGGTCAGAAAAATAAGCCAGTAATTGCCAATAAACAGGGGTTCCACCTTCACTACCGCGAGGAAAATCAATGGATGTTACAGCAGCTTTTATTTCGGCAACATTTTGTAACCGTTCCCGATCCAATTTTTCAAGCTCCACCAACATTTCCAAACCCACTTGCGCCTGTAATGACGTATAAGCACAAAACCACTCATTAGGCAGTTCAGTAATCATTTCCTTATCCCGGTCGCCTGTATGCTTTAATACACTGTTGGGTTTCAGTTTACCTAAAAGACCCAGTAGCGGAAAAACGGCAACATGGAACACCAATCTAGTGGTGGCAACATTACGGATGAGGTCAGTGATAATTTTTCGCCACAGGTGTGTCCTGACTGGTGGCGATAAGTTCGCCTGGTCAGTCCTAAGGGTTTGAGCCAACGCATCATCATCACATACCAAAAGTCCACCGCCATAAGTATCTAGGGTTTTGATGGAAGATGCGCTATAAACGCCTACTTCGCCAAAGCTACCGAGTTTTTGGCCGGCAAACTTACCGTTTAGACATTGGGAAAAATCTTCAATGACAAACACTCCCTGTGTACGACACATAGCCACTAGCTTCTGTACATCAGGCACCATGCCGAACAGATAAGTGATGATAACGGCACGCGTCTGAGCATTAATGGCTTTTTCCAGCTGTGGCGGGTCAAAACATAAAGTATCTTTGTCTATATCGACAAAGACCGTCACCAGCCCCAAAGCCAATACAACATCTAAAATCCCGTTAATAGAGATCGGAGGCATGATGATTTCGGTACCTTGCGGAAAATTTTGATGCTTTAGGGCATAATAAATTGCCGTTCTGGCAAAAGGGAAAGCCACGCAATGTTTCCTGCCAAGCAACCGTGCAAAACAGGCTTCAAACATAGTGACCACAGGCTTATCATCGAGCTTGACAAACAGTGATGTCACCAGCCACTTCATGTCATCCAGCAACGAATGGTAAATAATGCCGCGTGGAATCGCCAATTTCATAAAACTTGTCCTCATACCCGTTATTCAGCAATACCCCTCCCTATTCAGGAAGACTGATGCAGATGCCTTTTATTAATGAATTTGGCGGGGTTACCCGCCACTACCGTATAAGGCGCGACATTTTTGGTCACTACTGAGCCGCCCCCTACCACCGCCCCCTCGCCTATCTCAACACCAGGCAGAATAATGCATCTTCCACCTATCCAGACATGATCACCAATCTTGACCGTTTTCCCAATGTCGGGTAGGTCTAGCCGATGGTAATCGTGCGCCGCCGCAAAGATACTGGTTTCCGGGCCTATAGCGACATGGTTGCCGATGATAATTTCCGAATCCTTAAGATACCCAGACGTGTAGAAAGCGCAGTTTCTGTTAACCCACACGTCATTACCTATAGACATTTTTAATGGATAGCGTATATAAGTGCCATAATCGATAAACCCGCCTTTACCGAGTTTTTTTAACAGCAAACGGAAGAGCAACGTACGTAAAAAACACGGTAAAACATCCATCGTCAGGGTCACTAGGTGTATAAAATACGCATAACTTTTAAATAGTGCTTGCTTGAATGGGGTCACAGCGTCAACCTGTCTGGCGGTTAACCGCCATCTGCCCATAAAGCCATTGCCAAAAAAGCCCATGTAATAGTCCAAGGCCTATCATAACGACACTAAAACAACGCAGTATCAGTGCTCCCGCTTCAGCTTGTACGGTATCGTAACCCATAGCCTGCAACAGCTTGGCAATGGCCACTTCACTGACACCCAAGCCACCAGGGATAAAACTAAAGACTTGTGCCAGCGCCGCTATCGACAGCAGCCACAAAGTCTGTGGTATGGACAAATCAATATCCAAGCTCAGCAAACTTAACTTCCAACCTAAGGCCGTACACGACCATGTTACCCAACTGATGAGGGTTATTTTCAACCACAAAGCGGGCTGGTTGCCCGCTGCAAACAAACGTCCAACAAATGCCCCTAGTCCGCAGTGAACCGATGACTTCAGCAATATCATAAAAGCCATTAAACAAACGCCTATTATTCCGACCAATATATAGCCAACTTGACGCGAGTCAAAACCTGCGACGGATAAATCCTGATAAAACCAACCGATAATCCCGAAACTCGCGACAATCGCCATATCAATGGCCCGTTCGATAACAAACGAACCGATGCCCGTTGTCCTGTCCAATGTTATCCGGTGTTTTAATAATTCAATCTTGAGTGCTTCCCCTACTTGGCCAGGTGTCACTATGGCAAGGTTCAACACAATGCCGGTAATAAGGTATACGTCCAAAAAACCCACTTCCAGGTTGACTGTCCTGATCATCAACCACCATCGCCACGCCCGCAATACGGTCACAGAAATACAAGCCCCTATAGAGCACAACGCCAACCAAACAAAATCCGTTTCGCCCAGTAAAGCGAGAATCTTAGGCCATTGGAAATGACTGTAAAGATACCAAGCACAGATCCCTAAGAGCAGTATCGGCACCAACTTGTATAAGATGCGAAAAACGGGGATTTGCATTCTGCGGACTTCGCTTATTAGTTTATGGTGTTAATCTATGATATACATCCATCGGGTTAGTAAATTGAAACCCCAAAGACACATATAGGTTAAGGGCGGGAATATTCGTTGCGGAGATAGAACTTTTCAAAACACCCAAACCCGTCGCAAAACAATCTTGACAAACGGCGCTCCAAAAATATTTGGCAAGACCCTTACCACGATACGCTTCTGAAAGCGCGTGTAACACCAAAACATTGCCTTCCACGGCAACAAATCCCGCTAACTCGCTCCGAAAAAATAGCCCATAGACTTTATTCTCAGCGACTAAAGCCGATAGCCAATTATCGTAGCGCTCATCGGCTTTAACACGCTCCAGCTTAAAATCACGCTGAAAACGCCCGTGGCTAAACGCCCCGTGGCAGATAGGTAACACCTGTGCGAAGGTCACTGATCTGGAGATACTGACTTCGGCACGGGCAAACACCTTAAACCGCTCTTTAGGACAGTAAGGTTCAATAAGCGTATCGCAATAATAAAATCCATAATGGTGTAGCCATTTTTTGCTGGCCAAGGGATCGACTTTGACCGTATAGTGGCCTGGCCGTGCAACGGCGGCTTTTAGCGTCTGTTCTGACGCATCGCTCAGCTCAAACGTCGGCATGGCAAAAACTGCCGCATCCCAAGGGATAAGTTTACCGCTCATGGTCATCAAAAGTGGCGTTACTGATAATATATAATGGGCGTTTTTTGGTTTCGTCAAAAGTCTTGCCCAGATAAATGCCTAACACTCCCAAAATGGAAATGATAATACCGCCCAAAAAATAAATGGATACAATTAAGCTACTCCACCCCATAATCGGAGAACCATGAGCCAACCATTGGTAAATAATACACAAGCCATAACAAAAAGCGAATAAGGCAATCATAAAACCAAAGCGGATGGTCAACCGCAAAGGTTTGTCAGAATAGGCGATAATGGTCTCCTGAGCCAACTTAAATAACTTTCTAAATGTATAAGTAGATTGTCCGGCAAACCGTTCGGCATGTTGGACATCCACCGTACCAACCCGATACCCCAGCCAACCGACTAAACCGCCGAAAAACCGTAATTGTTCCCGCATCCGCCGAAAGCTGTGCACCACTTTTTTAGAAATAATCCGAAAATTACCAATTTCAGCATCATAGTCCATATCGGCAAGATAACTGAAAATAGCGTAAAATAGCCAAGAGATGCAGCGTTTAAGAAATGGGTCACGACGCTTGCCCCGCCGCGCCAAAACAATGTCATAACCTGTCTGGGCATGGGCGTAAAGCAAAGGGATTTCTTCAGGGCGGTCTTGTAAATCACAATCCATAATCACTACCCAATCGCCATCGGCATGATCAAGCCCCGCAGTAATACCGTAATGTTGCCCAAAATTACGGCTAAACTGCAAGCCCTTGACCCTCCGATCATTAGCCGAGAGTTCATTAATAACTGCCCAAGAATTATCGCCGCCACAATCTTCGATTAATATCAACTCAAAATCATGGCTAATCGGTTCAAGCGCAGCCACCAGCCGCCTATACAGCTCGTAAAGGCACTCTTCCGCTTTATATACAGGAATGACAACGGAAATATGTGGCATAGTATGAATCTGTACAAAAGGTAGATGACGTGTCCATTTTTCGCGATACTATTGCCGCCTTTTTTAATATTTGCTAATGACAGACAATCGCTTAACTTTTAATGGTATCATCGAAATTTAGTAGTGGCAAATAGGCCGGAAGCGTCCGCCCGCCGAGTTGTCCATTGGCAAGCTAGTTTTGTCCGTCAATCAGGCTGGATACACCGCTTGTGAATATTCGTGACAAAACCCTCCAACTTAATTCTCTTTCAAAATCTTTTATGAAAAAAGTCGCTATCCTACAATCGAATTACATTCCTTGGAAAGGGTACTTTGACATGATCGCTGATGTCGATGAATTTATCCTTTACGATGATATGCAATATACCCGACGGGATTGGCGCAACCGCAACCTCATCAAAACCCCTATAGGGGGACAATGGCTATCCGTCCCCGTACAAGTCAAAGGCAAATATCTGCAAAAAATCAAGGACACCCAAATTGACGGCAACAACTGGAGCCAAAACCATTGGCATACGCTAACGCATAATTATCGCCAAGCCCCCTATTTCAAAGATATAGCGGTTTGGCTAGAGCCGCTTTACCATAATGCCGATTACAGCTACTTATCGGATCTTAACCGCTACTTTATCGAAGCCATTTGCGCATATTTGGGCATTAATACTGTCATTAGTAACTCATGGGATTATTATTTGTCAGACGGAAAAACCGAACGGCTCGCCGATTTATGCACACAAGCAGGCGGTAGCGAATATATCACAGGGTCAGCCGCCAAAACGTATATTCAAGAACAAGTATTTGCCGAACGGGGTATTAAACTGACATGGTTTGACTATCTGGATTATCCCGACTACCCTCAACTATGGGGAAATTTTACTCACCGCGTGTCTATCCTCGACTTGCTGTTCAATTGTGGTCAAAAAGCCCCCTATTATATGAAGCATATTCACCCATGAAACTGTCCATTGTCTCCACTCTTTATCAATCCGCCCCTTATTTGTCCGAGTTTTATGCGCGTAGCGGTATCGCCGCACAACAACTTGTGGGAACAGACTATGAAATTATCTTGATTAACGATGGTTCGCCGGACAATTCGCTAGACATAGCCATTGCCCTAACCGAAATCGACCCAAGGGTACGAGTGATTGATTTGGCGAGAAATTTCGGACACCACAAGGCTATGATGACTGGCTTGGCACATACCCAAGGCAACTTAGTGTTTCTGCTCGATAGTGACTTGGAAGAAGAGCCGGAATGGTTGTCACTCTTTGCCAAACTGCTTGCCACTGAAACGGCTGATATGGTCTATGGTGTGCAAGTGCGGCGTAAAGGCACGATTTGGGAACAACTGACAGGTAGCATTTTCTATAAAGCCTTTCGGGCATTCACCGGCATAGCGCAACCGGACAATATCGTCACTGCTCGGTTAATGACACGGCGGTATGTCGACGCACTACTGGCTCACCAGGAACGTGAACTGAATATCGGCGGCTTATGGATCATTACAGGCTTTAAACAATGCCAACAAACCGTACGCAAACACGCTACCAGTCCCACAACATACTCATTCCGACGCAAGCTTAGCCATTTCGTCTCCGCTATAGTGTCATTCAGCAATCGCCCCTTAATGTTTACCTTATATACTGGAATATTATTATTAAGCTCTGCTATAGCTTATATAGCTTACCTACTTTTCTGCTACAACATCCTTGCCATCCTTCCCACCGCTGCTAGCACCATAATTGCTGCACTGTGGCTGTTTTCCGGTTTCATCGTCTTCTTTCTTGGTGTTCAAGGGATTTACATCGCCACGATTTTTTCAGAAGTCAAACAACGGCCCTACACCATCATCCGCCACATCTATCAACAACCATCGTTTATTATCGATACCCAACATAGTGATTTAGGCTAGGCGTGGGGATTCCCTGACATGGAGCCTGGTGGCCGCTGAGCATCACGGAAAAAAGAAAAGCTCACACTTTGAACATTCTTATTGCAGGACTATCTTGATTTTTAAACAAAAAGAACCCGCTATAAAAGCGGGTTTGAGAGCCATCTTATGATGAAAGGTGGGGGAATTTAAAAAATAATCAATTTTGAATCCAAATCAATTCAACCCTACGGTTTTCGGATTTGCCAGCTTCCGTCGCGTTATCGGCAATCGGATGGTCTTCGCCGAAACCTGTCGCTCTTAAACGGTTTCTGATACCTTTGGACTTGAGGTAGCCAACTACTGAGGCGGCACGGCGTTGTGACAATCTCATATTATAAGCATTGCTGCCTTCGCTGCTGGTGTGGCCTTGAACTTCAATATCATTTTTCTGCGGGTAAGCGGACAAACTTTCGGCAACCCCATCAAGAAGCTCTTTGGCATTCGGGGTCAACTCGGCGGAGTCAAACATAAAATGTTGGCCTTTGAGCACTAGCTTGACCGGGCAACCTTCATGATCAACCGTACTGCTTTCTGGGGTTCTAAGGCAACGGTCCACACAATTGTTGACACCATCATGGTCGTCATCCAATGTGCTGCAATCTGGGGCGGCCTCCGCCACAGGTACATCGGCAACCGGTGTTTCGGCCCGGGCAACATAGGTGGGTTTTGCGCCAAACGGGATGACAAAACCGACATTGACAGTCATATCATCAAATTCAGTGGTGCCGCGTTGAACACGAGTCTGGTTGTTATCGTAGCGGTAGCGGACATCGCTGCGGAGCAGAAAATTATCGCTCACTTCATAGGTAAGG
>JACXTQ010000176.1 GCA_016919605.1 Methylovulum sp. | reverse complement strand
TGGGGCGCAATTGGTTTCGGGGCCTTAAAACTGGCTCTGCATCGCGCTTGTATTGCCCGATTATTTACTGACAACAAACAGGTTCTTGATGCCGAAACTATCTTTGCCTTAGCCAAAGAAATGGCCTAAAACCGCTGATGTCCTTGACAGCGCACTTAAGGCAACATGCCTTAGCCATCTTTCAGGCGGGGGTTGTCGCCGCTGATCCGTATCAAGCCGTCAAACACTGTTTGCACGGTGACGGGCAGTGGCTGGGCATTCGGCTGCATGACGGCAACACGCGCACCCGCCGCTGGACAAAAATCCACCTTATCGCCTTTGGCAAAGCCGCCTGTGCGATGGCGACAGCCGCCCGTGACAGCATCCCGCCACAGTTGCTGGCCAGCCATGCCATTGCCGTAACCAATTATGAAAATGTCACCGATATAGATGCGGTTAAGGTCATCGGAGCCGGTCATCCCTTACCGGATACCGAAGGCCTAATGGCCGCGCACCGTATCGCCAAAATCGCCACCAATGCCCAAGCCGGTGAACTGGTATTGGTGCTGGTCAGCGGTGGTGGTTCGGCATTAATCCCCTACCCTGTTCCTAGCATAACGCTAGCGGAAAAAATCGCCACCACCGATATATTGCTGGCTTCCGGTGCGACCATTAACGAGATTAACTGCGTCCGCAAGCATTTGTCGCAATTAAAAGGCGGAGGCTTGGCTAAGTTGGCTTACCCTGCCGATGTCCATGCCCTAATCTTGTCCGATGTGTTAGGCGATGATCTTAGCGCGATTGCCAGCGGCCCGACCGTACCCGACCACACCACCTATAGCGACGCGGTCAGCCTGTTAAAAAACCGACAAGTCTGGGAGAAAATCCCCGCCGCCGTGCAACAGCATCTGCACCAAGGCCAGCTTGGCGACATACCGGAAACCCCCAAGGCTAACGACCCCCTTTTTAGCCATGCCAGCCAAACCCTCATCGGCAGCAACGCCATTAGTGTCAGGGCGATGCTCAACGCCGCCCAACAATTGGGCTACCACACCCAGCTTTACAACGGGCATTTATGCGGTGAAGCGCGGACAGTGGCCGAACAATGGGTGGCTTACGCCAAAAATATCCAGCAACCCTTAGCCTTAGTGGCCGGCGGTGAAACCACCGTCACCTTACAAGGCAGCGGACGCGGTGGTCGTAATCAGGAAATGGCTCTCGCCTTCGCCCTCGCCGCCGAGCAACAAGGACTAAGCGGACACTGGGTATTTTTAAGCGGTGGCACGGACGGGCGCGACGGCCCCACCGATGCGGCGGGCGGACTGGTTGACGCAGGGACAATAAGCCGTATGCTAGGCCAAGCTGTCGCCGCTGATAGGCTGGCTAACAACGATTCTTATCATGCTTTACAACATTCAGGCGATTTGCTGGTAACGGGTGCGACTGGCACCAATGTCGCCGACCTGCAAGTGTTGCTACTGATACCAGACGTACTTTATACACACAAATAAACCCACCATCAGGAGACACCATGTTTAACAAATCCATGACCATTCAAGGCTTTGACGATGAATTGTTTAACGCTATGGAAGAAGAACGCCATCGTCAGGAAGATCACATTGAGCTGATCGCCTCGGAAAACTACGCCAGCCCACGGGTGATGGAAGCCTTAGGCTCGCAATTGACGAACAAATACGCTGAAGGCTATCCCGGCAAACGCTATTACGGTGGCTGTGAATTTGTCGATAAAGCCGAACAGCTCGCCATTGACCGCGCCAAGGCTTTGTTTGGTGCCGATTATGCCAACGTCCAAGCCCATTCTGGCTCACAAGCCAATATGGCGGTGTTCATGGCGATAATGCAGCCGGGCGACACTATCCTAGGCTTAAGCTTGGCCAGCGGTGGGCATTTGACCCACGGTGCCAAACCCAATTTTTCCGGCAAACTCTACAACGCCGTGCAATACGGCCTTGATGCCGCCACCGGCGAAATTGATTACGCCCAAGTTGAAGCCTTGGCATTGGAGCATAAGCCTAAAGTCTTGATTGCAGGTTTTTCTGCCTATTCCAGAATCTGGGACTGGCAACGCTTCCGTGACATTGCCGATAAAGTCGGTGCCTACTTCGTGGTTGATATGGCGCATGTCGCCGGTTTAATCGCCGCTGGGGTATACCCCAACCCCGTGCCTGTAGCCGATGTCGTCACCAGCACCACGCACAAATCCCTGCGCGGCCCGCGCGGTGGCCTGATTGTATGCCGCAGTAACCCCGATCTGGAGAAAAAAATCGACTCGAACATTTTCCCCGGCATCCAAGGCGGCCCCTCCATGCACGTCATCGCCGCCAAAGCCGTAGCGTTTAAAGAAGCGATGGAGCCGGAATTTAAGGTCTACCAACAACAAGTCATCAAAAATGCCCAAGCGATGGCGGCGGTGTTTATGGCCCGTGGTTTTGATGTCGTCTCCGGCGGCACCGACAACCACCTGATGCTAGTGTCCTTGGTCGCCAAAGGCATCACCGGCAAAGCCGCTGATGCCGCCTTAGGCCGCGCCCATATCACCGTCAACAAAAACGCCGTACCCAACGACCCGCAATCACCCTTCGTCACTAGCGGTATCCGCGTCGGCACCCCTGCACCCACCACCCGTGGCTTTAAAGAAACCGAAGTGACCGAAATCGCCACCATGATGTGTGATGTGATGGACAACCTGGACGATGAAACCGTCATCGCCGCCGTGCGCGAGCGGGTCGGCAACCTCTGCGCTAGGTTTCCGGTTTATAGCTAAAACTTACCTATTCAGCGGCAGGGTTATGTAAATAGCTCGAAACAAACTTCGGCACATCACAGTATGGCTTTAGCCCACCTGAAGCTGCCGAAGCCGCTGAAATATCAAACCAAAAACAAGCACCACCGTGCCTTGCTTCTAAAATAAATTGCCGCCCTTTAGCCACTCGCTGTACTATGCCCGCTTTCCATCCCCTCAGGCCGTGTGCTTATGAAAACCGATAGCGACACCATTAAAAAACGCTATGACCGCATAGCCCCTTATTTTGAAATATTGGAAGCAGTTGCCGAAGGCTTGTTTTTAAAAAAATGGCGCAAACGGCTGTGGGCGCAAGTGGATGGCTATCATATCCTTGAGGTCGGAGTCGGCACCGGCAAAAATTTTGCCCATTATCCCGGCTATGCCCGTATCACCGCGATTGATTTTAGTCCGGGTATGCTTAAACAGGCACAGCAACAGCGTGAGCGCAAACAAGTCGCGGTTGATCTGGAATTGATGGACGTGCAAGCGCTTTATTTTGCCGACAACAGTTTCGATACCGTGGTCGCCACCTTCGTGTTCTGTTCAGCCCCCCTACCCTTAAAGGGACTAAAAGAATTGTACCGCGTCTGCAAACCAGGTGGCCAAGTGTTGCTGCTAGAGCATGTATTAAGCTCCAAGCCCGCTATGGCCTGGCTGATGAACTGCTTAAACCCATTGGTGCTGCGCCTGTTTGGCGCAAACATTAACCGTACCACCGTCAAGTATGTCAAGGCGTGCCCCTTCGTATCGGTACGCGTGGATGAGCAAAGCGGTGATATGCTCAAGTTGATTGAGGCGAGGAAATAGGTTTTTAAATTTTCAGCCGATAAGGTCAAGTAAAATTGGCCAATCCGTTCAGCCTGTTTTAGAAAAACCTGTTCACATTGGTTGGGTGAAATCGAACCAATCATGGCATGTATCCGTTCGGTATTGTAGAAATGGACGTATTTCTTCACCACCCATGTCATCTCATCTTGAGTTTGATAGCGGCCTCGACTTTTAAGCTTCTGAAAAAACGTTCCATGATCGGTCGGGTCAACCGAAGGGAGCCGCTCCCTTCAATTGCTCACGGCACCGTACCGATTCATACGGCTCTTGTTATCCAGCCACCCCACTCCACCCGCCGCCTACGGAATGCACCTTACCGCGTTACAGGATGCGCTTAAGTCGATACCCGTTCAGCCACGCATAAAGGCCTTTGGCGATGGCGAGACAGGTGTCGGAAATTTCTTTCCAGATACCGTCCGCCACCTATATTGATGATTTGCGAATCAACATAGAAGCTAGACACTATCTCGACCTTACCCTCAGGCTAGGCGACCGGGTGGCAGAGCAAATGCCACAAGGCCAACCTTGCAAACAGCGCGGTAGGGTGGCATTAGCGATAGAGACTGTGAAAGTATTCGGTTTTTGAAAACTTAAGCACAATATATTGATATTGAAATGAAAGATTCTGAATGCTTTCACAGCCTTGATAGCGTAATGCGCCGGATGATTGAATCCAACAGGCGGTGCAATACGGCTATTGCCTATTGCACAGTACGGAATGCGCCTTACCGCGTTGGATTCCAATGGCTATAATCGGCATGATGTTGGACATCGGCATCGTCACAGAGGGCATGTTCCCAAAAGCGCCGTTGCCACAGTGTGTATTCGCCACGATGGCCGCAGTCTAAGGGGATTCCCGATTGCACCAGTTGACGGGTAAAACGGGGTTTGATCGCCCGCCAACGGCCAGAATAACCGCTATCGCCGTCAGGTAACGTCCAGAGGGTATGCAAGTGATCCGGTAAGATGACGATGGCATTGATGGTAAAAGGGCGTTCCGCCCGCACGGTACGGAAAACCGCCCGCAATAACCCAACATGCCGCACCAGCGTGTCGGCAGAACGGTCACGCAACGTCACCGTAAAAAAATACGTCCCCCCCCGCCACGCGGTTACGCCGATACAACACCATAACGCCCCCTCACACAGTCCAAAATGATAGATGGCGAGTGGCGTAGCCCGTATGCAGCGATAGCGAAATACGGGGTTTTTGAACCACGCAATATCCCATTCCGACATCCCATGCTGAAACAGTGCGATGTGACACGACCTATCGAAGCCGAAACAATCCGTAATCCGCTTCGCTCCTTACGGGCTACTCGCTACATTGCGCCTCCGCGTTACGGAATGCGCCTTACCGCGTTAGCGCACTTGTTACCGCGTTGGGTGGGGGATATTTATTTCGACATACGGCAATAATTATTGTTAGATAACAGTTTTTCTAAGGCTGACTTTGAACTCATTAAGATATTATTCCATTCAGGTAATTGAATATATTCATAATCGGATTTTTGGCATCCAAATTTATTTAATAGTTGATCTATATGATCACATACTATTTTTACTACCTTGGCTTCCTCTTGGTCATACAGAATTATTCCAATTAATTTTTCTGGATTTTTAGCACAATCTGTATCATCAAATAAAAAATGAACTGCATAATCGAATTCATCATTTTTTATACTATCGGGACATTGTTTATTTACCCAACATTCTAGTTGATATTGCTTGTTACTCAGCCCTTCTAAATAGCTTATAAGCTCTTGTCTCATTTTTGGGTATTTCATTTAGGGGAATACCAATTAGGCCAATTAGAATACTCACTTGCTGGAATATGCGCTTGATCAGGATTACCTTTTATAGAACCTGGTATTGGATTACCATCTCTACCAATAACTTGACCGTCTTTTCTTACAACTACATGGTCTTCCTGCTGAGTAGACTGGCTATTGTTAGGATTGCCTTCATCATATCTAACACCATTTCCAGGATTATTAGGGTCTTGCCATCTTGTACCTTTCCCTTTTCTATTTGGATTTCCAGCCCCCCACTCACTCGGAATTTTTTCTTTTGCTTTTTCATAATTATCAACAGGACACTCGTCATCACACTGTTGCGAATCATCACTTGAAGAGTTATACGCCGCCCATATACGTGCGCCATATCTCAAACACATTTTGGCTCCAGCACCGAGAGCGGCTCTACAAGCTGGGTTGACAAGACAAAATGCGGAAGCTTCTGCGACATCATCAACGACAAACATCAATCCAGTCGGATCAACCCATCTAACCGGATTCCCCCCCACATACCCAAACGTATTCAACCGCCCGCCCAACCCAATAGGGTCACTCTGGGTATACCTTCCCGTCTTGGGGTCGTAGTTGCGGTAGTAATTATAGTTCAGGCCGCTCTCGCTGTCGAAGAATTGCCCGGCGAAGCGCAGGTTGTAGGTGAAGTTGCCCAATCCGGCGGGGTTGGGGTTGGGGGTGTTGTTGCCGAAGGGGTCGAGGTTGTCCCATAGCCAGCGCACTTGTTTGTTGGTATCGATGATCTGCCGTGGGGTGC
>JACXTQ010000175.1 GCA_016919605.1 Methylovulum sp. | reverse complement strand
GCTCAGTGGCGGGGTGTTTCAAAACCGCTTGCTTTTGGAGTCAGTGACAGGGCAATTACAGGGATATGGTAAAACCGTGCTGTCACCGCAACACTATCCCTTAAACGATGGCGGCCTAGCCTTAGGGCAGGCGGTCATTGCAGCGGCACAAGGCCGTTGCACAGCTTAAAGGGAATATCATTAGATACCCATATTTACATTTGATTTAAGAGAAATTTATCATACAATCAATAGGGCAATTATTATAATAATAAACAATGAGGGACTCATTATGCTTGCAAAAATTACAGTAGCAGACTATATGGCGAAAAGATTAGTCACCTTGACCAAAGACACCAATGTCATTGATGCCATTAAGAAATTGCTGGACCATAAAATCACCTGCGCTCCGGTTGTTGACTCGAAAGGCCAATTGGTTGGCATGTTCTCTGAAAAAGATGGCATCAAGGTCTTTTTGGAAAGTGTCTACGATCAGGGTATGAGCGGCAAAGTTGGCGAATACATGAGCACGGAAACCTTCAGTGTCGATGCAACCTCAAGTATCGTCGATCTTGCGGAAAAGTTCCAGAAGTCGCCGATCAGAAGTTTTCCGGTATTTCAAGATGGTCAATTTGTCGGTGTCATTAGCCGAGTCGATGTCTTAAGGGCTTTGGCGGCCATTTAACTGACGCTCAAGCACTAACAAAAAACGGAAACGATAGTCGTTGTTCCCCGTGTTTTTATGGTGAGCCTATACAAAAGCACGGGGTTCACGGAAGGCGGGGTTTAATCCTTAAAACCTATCATCTGTGACAAATCAGGGGAAAATGGCCTAAAATTAGCTTTTCTATTTTGACTATCTGGTTAACCTGATTTATGCCCCCAATGCCCCGACAACTTTTCCACATCCTGCAAACGGTCGAACGCCCTGGCAATTATTATGCGACCGGCATCATCGAAACGTTCCCTCCGCTTATTGAAATTGAAGGTGTGGGTCGAGTGTCCCTGCCGTTACTGCCGACACAAATTGAACCGTTGGTCGCCGCCGCCGAACGCGCACCTTATGGGCGTGGTCAAGAAACGTTAGTCGATGTTGAGGTGCGCCGTACTTGGCAGATTGACGCAAGCCGTATCACTTTGGGTGGCAAGCATTGGCAAGCCACGCTGGACAGCATCGTCAACCAAGCCACCCAAGGTTTAGGGGTTGATGGTCAGGTTGAAGCGGAGCTTTATAAGTTACTGGTCTATGATACCGGCAGTTTTTTTGTCAGCCATCGGGATACCGAAAAAGCGGCGGGTATGTTCGCCACCTTAGTGATCGTTTTGCCTTCCAGCTACAGCGGTGGCGAATTATGGGTAAGGCATCAGCAACAAGAAGCCAAATTGGACTTGCATTGTACTGACCCGTCCGAAATCGCCTTCGCCGCTTTTTACGCCGATTGCCAGCATGAAATATTACCCATCACTGAAGGTTGCCGTCTGGCTTTAATTTACAACCTTATCCGCACCAATAAAAAACTGCCGCTACCAACACCTCCTAATTATCTTCATGAGCAAGACAAAGTGGCAATATTGTTGCGCCAATGGGAGGCGCAACTTAATATGGAAAACCCTGAGCATCTACAAAAAGACGACGAGGATGAAGAGCTTATACCAGAAAAACTGGTCTATTTGTTGGAACATGCTTACACACAGGCGGAACTTAGCTTTGCTGCCTTAAAAAATGCCGATGCCGCCATTGCCGATGTGCTGGTAGCCGCCGCCGGGCAAGCCGCTTGTGACATCTATCTGGCTCTGGTGTCGATAGAAGAGAGTGGGCAGGCCGAATATACAGGGTACGGAAAACATCGCTATGAGGAAGTCTTGGAAGAGGGCGAAGTTTACGACCGCACCGAAACCATTAGTAACTGGCGGCGACCTGATGGCAGTGAACCACTATTACCCGAATTGCCTATTGCCGAGTATGAATGCGGCCCGCCCAATGCGTTTGCAAACATGGAACCGGATAATGTGCAATTCCATGAGGCGACAGGCAATGCAGGCGCTTCATTTGAGCGGACTTATCATTGTGCCGCCTTAGTGATCTGGCCGCATAGCCGTTATTTGGCCGTGATTAACCAAGTTGGCTTGGATGGCACGTTGCCGATACTACAGGATCTTTGTCAGGATTTTGCGGCGGCTGACGACAAATCCCCGCACTCAAGCTACTGGCAAGATGCCCATCGCTTGGCGGGCTATATGTTACGCGACCGATTATCGGGTTGTTTAGGTAGCCAACGCAGTGCTGACACCCGCTTGCAAATGTTCTTGGAATGCCTGTATTGCTTGCAAGATAGCCAGCATGTCGCCCAGTTTTGGACATTGTTCGCTGAAAAAGGCCTTGGTAATAAAGCCGATTGCGCCAGCCTCATACAAATTTCCAAATTATTGCCTTGGCAACAGGTGGTGGATGGCTTAACCTGTGCAATCAGCGTCAGTACCGCCAAGCACGCCCTAGAAGCCTGTGCCGCTTTACTGCTGGGTTTTTCTCAAGCCAGACCGGACAGCGCGGGCGATCTTAGCCCGGCAGCCCACGTCCTGTTCCAAGGATTGCCCGGCGATGCGGCGCGGTATGCCCACCTGCCCCCTTGGCAACAGGGGCGCATACCCGTTAGCCACGGCTTAGTGGCGGATATATTGCTAGGGTTTAGCGGCATAGAGGCAAGCTTGGCTGAAACCACCCTTGACTACTTGCTGGCATGGCCTAACACCTACTCAATGGATACCCTTTTGGCACCCGTCGCCTTAAGCCTGACGGCAACAACGGCCAGCCGCGATTTGCCTGTTGCCATCCGTCTGCGTGATGAAGTCATCGCCCACCTGCAAACACGCATAGCCCAAGACTTGACGGCTCCGACAAATTGGCGCAGGGATAGCCAACTTAATTGCACCTGCAAAGATTGTACAGAATTGCGCCTGTTTCTTGATGACCCCAACGAAGCTACATGGCGTTTTAAAGCCGCCGAAGACAGACGGGGACATATCACCCAGACCATTCAAAAAAACCATTGCGATGTCGATCAAAAAACCGAAAAACTCAGCCGTCCTTATAGCTTAATCTGCACCAAAAACCAAGCCAGTTACCAAAGGCGGGTCGAACAACGCCAAAAAGATTTGACGTTGTTGGCAGATTTAAGCCTGTCACGGTAATTTACCAAACAAGACTGGCTTTTTAGGCCAGTCCAACGTTTTAAAGGTGGCGAATCAACTCCGAAGTGCAATCCTAGTTATTATGTAGCTTCCAGTAAAATATCAGCAAAAAAGACATCCTTCCCCTGAGCACACATAAATTAATTCCCCTATCTTTACGCTTTTTTTACGCCCCCATCATTACAATAACTGACAGTATTGCAAACTGAAAACTGATGGCCTAACTAAGCCAGACAGATTCAGTATCCAGTGGAGTTGAAGAATGAGGG
>JACXTQ010000174.1 GCA_016919605.1 Methylovulum sp. | reverse complement strand
CGAAGCCGCTTATTTCAAGGCGGAAGCCAGAAATTTTGCGCCCGGCAAAGCGCTGGACGATTGGCTGGCGGCAGAAATCGCCTATGCCACTATGCTGGTAGGGCTTTATATCAAACTATTGGCAGAAGACGGGCCGATAACGCGGGTAGGATTGCAGCAATTGGCGCAGTTGCTGGGGATTGAAAAAACCGCTGATGTGCTTTCGGAAGACGAGCTGATAAGGGCGATACAACAAGCCGCCCAACACCGCCCCTGCTTTCGTGCCGAAAACGATAGGCTGTGCGAAGAACAGGACTGCCAATGGGCGAAAGAATGCCGACGACTGGTTTCCATGTGGTGTCGGTAAAGCACTCGCCGCCCCTCTGTTTCCAACCGCAGCCATTAAGTTAAGATATTTATTTTAATAATCAATAGATTGCTAATAAAAACACAACATAGGTCGGGTTTACCCAAGGGGCATAAAAGCGATAGCGCTTGTGCCCCAGAGGGTATAACCCGACGTGTGCCGCTCGGATAATGTCGGGTTACGCTATCGCTAACCCGACCTACGATAGTAGTGACCCGTCAAAACAACTGCAACGCCAGCATAATCGCATCTTCGCGGCCATTTTCGGCGGGGTAATAGTTTTTGCGGATGCCGATTTCATTAAAGCCCATGTCTTCGTACAGGGCGATGGCGACAGCGTTGGAAGGGCGGACTTCTAAAAATACGGTTTCCGCCCTGCCCTTAGCCGAGTTTATCAAATGCTCGAGCATTTTCCGGCCTATGCCTTGGCCTTGCTCGGCGGGGTCTACGGAAATGTTTAGGATATGCGCCTCGCCCACGGCAACGGACAATAGGCAATAGCCCAGCACCCGCCCCAGTTCCTCACATACCCAACAGCTATAGCCGGATTTAAGGCAATCTTCAAAAATGTCCTCTTCCCACGGGAACAGGTAGTTTTTATTTTCAATCGCCAACACTTGCGGCAAATCGGCCAGCCCCATCCGTCTCATACGAAACAGGTCTTTGCGGGGTACGGAATCGGGGAAAATTTTCGCATAAAAATCGGTGTCGGCATCGTACACGACTAGAGTTTTGATTTTATCGAGCAGCTCACGCATGGTTGGCTTCCTTTTCTTATTGTTGTTCTTTATGGACACGCAGGGCAAATTGTAAATCTTGCCACGCCTTGCGCTTTTCCGGCAGTGACCTTAACAAATACGCAGGATGGTACACGACAATGACCGGTACGGTATTTAAGCTATGCACCTTCCCCCTAAGTTTAGCCAAAGGCGCGGTGGTGTCCAGCAAGGTTTGCGCGGCGATACGCCCCACCGCCAAAATAATTTTCGGTTGGATCAGGGCAATTTGCCGTTGCAGATACCCGTTGCAACTGGCCACCTCATCGACATGCGGGTCGCGGTTGTTGGGCGGGCGGCATTTGACGATGTTGGTGATAAACACCTGCTCACGGCTTAAGCCCATCGCGCGGATCATTTCCGTCAGCAATTGTCCGGCAACACCGACAAACGGCAAGCCTTGCTCGTCTTCTTGCTGGCCTGGGCCTTCGCCAATCAACAGCCAATCGGCGTGGGGGTCGCCAGCCCCGAACACGGTATTTTTGCGCGTGGTGCATAAGCCGCAACGGGTACAGGCGGCGACTTCGGCGGCCAAACTGCCCCAGTCGTCAGGGGCGGTTTCGGGCAGAGCCTCCAGTATCTGCGCCACCGTGTCAGGCTCTGGACTGACCGCGTCAGTGATAGCTTCAAGCTCTAGGCTATCCGCGTTAAGCAACGGCGGCGGGGCGATTCTGGACACCCAAACCGGTATGCCCATCGCCTCCAAATACTGCAAACGCAGGGCGTTATCCACAACGGCGCCTGTCAGACATCGGCCTTTTGCGGATGTTGGCGCTCATTAGGCTGGTGCAGTTTATTGACGGCGTTGATATAGGCTTTAGCGGAGGCCACCACTATATCGGTGTCCGCGCCCAAGCCGTTGACGATACGCCCGCCTTTTTCCAAACGCACGGTGACTTCACCTTGCGCGTCCGTGCCGTTAGTGATGTTATTGACCGAATACAGCGCCAAAGTGGCTTCGGTTTTTACCAATTGTTCGATGGCTTTTAAGGTGGCATCGACCACGCCGCCGCCTTCGGCACAGCCTATCGCCTCTTTATTGTCGATGCGCAACGTCACTTGGGCGTTGGGCACTTCGCCGGTTTCGGAGCAGACTTTTAAGGCTATCAGCTTGACGCGTTCATCTTCACCGCCGACGCTGGTTTCTGAAATCAGGGCTTGTAAGTCTTCGTCAAAAATATCATGCTTTTTGTCGGCCAGCAATTTGAAACGGGCAAAAGCGTCGTTAATCTCCGCTTCCGAGGCAAACTCAAACCCCAAATCGGTGATACGGCTCTTAAAAGCGTTCCGTCCTGAATGCTTGCCCAACACCATACGGTTGGCCGACCAGCCGACATCTTCCGCCCGCATAATCTCGTAAGTCTCGCGGCTTTTTAACACGCCGTCCTGATGGATACCCGCCTCGTGGGTAAAGGCATTCGCCCCGACAATCGCCTTGTTAGGCTGCACCGGAAAGCCCGTGATGGTAGACACTAATTTGGAGCAGGTCAAAATTTCGCGGGTGTCGATACGGGTTTGGCAAGCAAACACATCCTGACGGGTACGCACCGCCATTACCACCTCTTCTAAGGAGGCATTACCCGCCCGCTCACCTAAGCCGTTAATCGTGCATTCCACTTGCCGTGCGCCATTCATCACCGCTGATAAGGAATTGGCCACCGCCAACCCCAAATCATTATGGCAATGCACGGAAAAAATCGCCTTATCCGAATTGGGGATACGCGCAATCAGATTAGCGATGGTCGCACCGAACTGCTGCGGGATGCTGTAACCGACGGTATCGGGGATATTCAGCGTGGTCGCCCCCGCATCAATCACCGCCTCAAGGATACGGCACAAAAAATCCTCTTCCGAGCGTCCGGCATCTTCTGGCGAAAACTCGACATCATCGGTATACTGCCGCGCCCTTTTCACCGCCCTGACCGCATGGTCAATGACCTGCTCCGGCGACATGTTCAGCTTCATCTGCATGTGGATCGGCGAGGTGGCGATAAAGGTATGGATACGGCGGCGCTCCGCGCTTTTTAACGCCTCGCCGGCACGGTCTATATCTTTATCCAACGCGCGTGCCAAACCACACACCGTGCTGTCCTTAATGACCTTCGCCACCGCCTGCACCGCCTCAAAATCGCCGGGGCTGGCCGCCGGAAATCCGGCCTCAATAATATCCACCTTCAACCGTTCCAAGGCTTTGGCAATGCGCACTTTTTCATCGCGGGTCATGGACGCGCCCGGGCTTTGTTCGCCATCGCGCAAGGTGGTGTCAAAAATAATCAATTGGTCTTTCATAAAATGCCGTTCATTAATAAGCATCAACAAGCGTGTTGATGACGTTGATAAATCGTTTTATAGAGGGTTCAACGCTGGGCAAGTGGCATGAACTAGGAGCGGATCTTGATTTCAACAGGGCCATCTATATAACGTAACGGCGCTTATAGTAGCTATAGTCATCTATGGCTTGCCCAAAAAGGTTAACAATCTGTTGGGCGTTGTGGTGTTTATCAGCAGCCAACAATAACGACAGATAATAAGGCCGCTCCACATCATATATTTCAAAATCATACTTTTCAAAACCTTGGCCATGCGTTTTAAACCATTTGGCAAATAGCACCTTCCTGGCTTCCTGTTTTTCATCCCTGCTTTCGCACACAAAAATGATAATCTTGCCCTGCTGTAGGTAAAATTTAACAATATCGGCAAGCGTTATGCTAACTTTGCAATCATACCCACTGCTTGGCAAAGAGGATTCAAACATAACTTCATAGCACAATGATTTTATTGCCGGATAATCAGAAAAATAGACATCACCCGCTTCCTTTAGAGCAACGGTATATTCGGCACCATTACCGCCTGTAAATTTAATGGCG
The DNA here is from genome assembly GCA_016919605.1 of Methylovulum sp. Classification (GTDB taxonomy): domain Bacteria; phylum Pseudomonadota; class Gammaproteobacteria; order Methylococcales; family Methylomonadaceae; genus Methylovulum. The sequence continues at coordinate 6,345 of JACXTQ010000174.1, read as the reverse complement.
GCTAAAATGGGATCAAATGACCAATTATAGGGGGTTGACAAGCTTAACCCCTCTTTTTTCCAATTCTTCCTTGGTCATTTCACCTCTCAGATAGGCTTGGACGCAACGCTTATCTTCCACCATCCGCTTAATGAAAGGCGGTGCTTCTTTAACATAAAAAATCGATTTCACCGCAACACGTTCTGCTTTAGTCGCCATCATGTTCACCCTCTGTATAAACTTTTCACAGATTTAAAAGCCTATCGGCCTAAGCCTTACCCCTTACGTTCCTGCATAATCCGCTTACGCTGCACCAGCGTAATCACCGGCCCTGAAATGGCATAAGCCAAAAACAACACAAACAACATAGTTTGTGGTTGCGCCATAACAAAAGCAATGCCCAGCATCATGGCAATGGCGACAAAAAACGGCACTTTGCCTTTTAAGTCAATGCTCTTAAAGCTGGTATAGCGAAAATTGCTGACCATCAACAACCCCGTGCCGATAGTCAACGCGATGGCGATATACTTGACCGTATCAACCTCATACTGGTGCTCTAAGCAAATCCAGATAAAGCCCGCCAAAATCGCCGCCGCCGCCGGGCTGGCCAAGCCTTGGAAATAACGCTTGTCCGCCGTTTCTAACTGAGTGTTGAAACGCGCCAAGCGCAAGGCCGCCCCCGCCGTATGCACAAACGCGGCGAACAGCCCCAACCGCCCCAAACTGGCAAACCCCCACAAATACATCACCAACGCCGGGGCCACGCCAAACGACACCATATCCGACAAGCTGTCATATTGCGCCCCAAATTCGCTTTGGGTATTGGTCAAACGGGCCACGCGGCCATCAAGGCCATCGAGGATCATGGCGACAAAAATAGCGATCACCGCCGTCTCATAATGCCCGTTCATCGCCGACGTGATGGCATAAAAACCGGAGAACAACGCGCCCGTAGTGAACAGGTTGGGTAATAAATAAATGCCGCGACGGCGTATGGAGGTTTTTTCAGGGGGCATGTTGCAGACCAATCCTTCGTAGTGGATAAAACAGGTGAATTATACAATGCGCAAACTCACGATACCTAGCAATGGCTGCTTTTTATCGCTTTTTTGCAAGCTGGCGGTGCGGCGAATTAAGCAACGCGAATAATATCGGGGGTTTGCCGCAAAACCTATCCGCCCCCTTTAACCACCAAACGGCGGATAAAAGCCGTTTAAACCCTTGTGACTTATTAACTTAACGCCTTGTTTATTTTACAACGCCAATTGTGTATAACATGGTCTATAATTGCCAAACACTAGCCCATCAAAGACACGGGTTACAAGCACCGCTTCTTTTTCCACTGACCACGAGTTGATAACACTATGATAAATTTGTTAATTTTACTTGATGACCCCGATTTTATCGGTTCTGTGCAGTTCAGCAGAATCAAATATCAAGCCAAGGATGTGATTTTAAAAGAGAATGAAGCCAGCCAGGATGTCTATTTCATCCTTGACGGACAAGTACAGATCAGCACCTGCATAGGTGAGGAAGTCGATAGGATGTTGCCCGGCTTGGCGCGTTTGGGCAAAGGTGATTTTTTTGGCGAACTGGCGATGTTTGATGGCGAACCGCGCAGCGCCGAAGTCACCGCGTTCACCGACTGCGAAATCGCCAAAGTGGACGGTACGCAAATGTTAAGCTTTATGGAAAAATACCCCGAAAAAGGCTATTTTGTCTTGCGTGAGCTGTTCATGAACTTAGTCATCCGCATCCGCCAAAACAACCTGCGCACCAAAACCGTGTTGGAGTTGTATCTGAAAGAAAACATCCCTGCTAAAAAGGCCTAATACAATTCTTGGCGGGCTATCGCATGTGCTTCATGCTGCGCCCGCTTAACACCTTATTGGGGCGTTGGCTAGGGTAGCCTTCGCACTACGGAACCGAGGCTGTCTCGGCATGACCTGATCGGCAATAGCTTTTCAGCCGCTCACCGCCATAGACCGTGCGACAGACCAGCCTTCATACCATCCTACTGAAATAGCTGGTATTTCCGAATATAAACATCTAATTTACCCTTGGCTGTTCCGCCAAAATTGCCGTTAGTATTTCCCCCGACATAAACCGCGTCATCGTCACCCACACTGACGGCATTGGCGATATCAAAATCGCTACTGCCGAACTGCCGGCCTCTCACCAGTTCACCGGACGTAGTGTATTTGCGGACGAAGGCATCATAGGAGCCTTGGTTTGTGGCGTTTAGTGAACCCATACTTGATCCCGCAACATAGATATTTCCCGCAGAATCAACGGTCAGGTCGTTTCCATAATCGCTGCTGGCGGTACCGAACTGCCTAGTCCACAGTGTAGTGCCGTCCGGGCCGTATTTACGCAAAAAAACATCATCGGAGCCTTGGTTTTCGCCAACAAGGTTGCCCCTGGTGATCCCCGTAAGGTACACATTGCCCGCGCTATCGGCGGCTAAGGCATGTACATAGGTGAGCTTAGTCGAGCTGGTCGGAAAGAAAGGAACGGCCCATGTGGCGGTACCTTGGGCATCCAGCCGAGTAAGGCTGGTATTCCATTGTTGGAAAGCGACATTATTGGTTGCAACATAGATGTTGCCAGCGGCATCGGTAGTCAAGCTTGGGCGGGCCGCATAGGGCGACGAGGTGGCATCCACCTGCTTTTCCCATAACAATCCGCCTAACATATTATATTTTCTGATAAAAACCTGCCGACTTTGATACGGGTAGTAGGCTTTTTCGAAAAGAATGACAATGGCCTTATTATCTTGGGTGGTGGCGATGGCGTTGGCCGTTAAAAGCGTGCGGTCACTTGCGACTGGAATCGTGAATTGTTTTGTCCACAATGGGCTTCCCGTTGAATCAAAACTCTGGAGGTAAATGTAGTCGCGCTGGTTGGGCCATGAGCCAGCAGTATAGGCCCCTACGCTATACAAATTGTCGTTTTTATCGGTTGTTACACCGTCCGTTGATGCCAAAGCCCTGTCCCGGCGCCAGAGGAGCGCGCCAAGCGCATCGTATTTGCGGACAAACCCTTTGATACTGTAGGTACTGGCACTGGAGTCCACGCTATTGCCTACAATAACGGCATTGCCCAACGAGTCATGCGTGATACCCGTCAATTGCTCATCAAGGGAAGATCCGTAATGTTTGGTGTAGCCGATGGTGACTAGGGGAGTATCTGCTGCGCGGACGGCGTTAGCTGAGGTAAAGGCAAGAAGCGCGGCGCATAAAAATGTGTAGCATTTGTAATTGTTCATAATCTGTACCTGGTTACGTCTCGATATTTTGAATAAATATTAAACACCATCCCTATCGAAAACCGTAGCTTCAATAGAGACAAGGTATAGCAGAAAAAACATTTTAGATATTATCAAGATAGCACTCAATGATCAAGTTTTTCATAAAGCCGTCCGACATTTATAGCTGAACATGGGGGGGTGAAAGCAGGCAAGAGATAGCGAAAGTGCCTACACCCGCTATACTTAGGCCTCTAATCAGAAAGCTCGCCCCGCATGAACACCCAGCCACTTTAAACCGATCTTAAGATATATACCGTAAGGTGTTGAGGCGATAGCCGTATTGCACTGCCTGTTGGCTTTCAATCATCCGGCGCATTACGCTATCTAGCGAGTAGGTGGTATGTAGTAATAGCCAAATACTGGGGAATCGGAACCACATCATACCCCATGCTGATACAGTGCGATATAATACGGCCTATCGAAGCCGAAACAACCCGCAATCCGCGTCACTCCTTATCGGTGACTTATTCATGTCGCAATTGTCAGGGGCGGCCATTTTTGCTAGGCTGCTGGTTTTTAAACCTGTAGAATGGACACCCCCCTATATTTACCAAAAAATAATTTATGTCATTGAATTCCATAGAAATATGTGCGGGTGCTGGTGGTCAGGCACTTGGATTGGAGCGAGCTGGGTTTGAACATGTTAGCCTTGTTGAAATTGAGGCTCCCGCTTGCCAAACACTACGGATCAACCGCGAAAACTGGCACATTACAGAAGGCGACATCCGCCATTATTCTGCTGAACAGTGGCATGGCATTGAACTTTTAGCAGGTGGCGTACCTTGTCCGCCTTTCTCAAAAGCAGGTAAACAACTTGGCGACCAAGATGAACGTGACCTATTTCCAGAAGCGCTTAGGTTGGTTTCTGAGTGTAGGCCCCACGCCGTAATGCTTGAAAATGTAAGAGGCTTGCTTGATTCAATTTTTGACGAATACCGCACCAAAATAATTACCGATCTAAAAAAAATGGGTTATGTCGCTGAATGGAGATTGTTAAATGCCAGTGATTTTGGTGTACCCCAATTGCGTCCTCGTGTAGTATTCGTGGCCTTAAACAAGAGCGCGGCCAACCATTTTAGTTGGCCTGTTCCGCTTGCCAGCCAACCATTAACAGTGGGTGAAGCTCTATTTGATCTTATGGTTGTCAATAATTGGCGGGGCGCAACGTCTTGGCAAGAAAAGGCATCTGATATTGCCCCTACTTTAGTGGGAGGCAGTAAAAAACACGGTGGCCCAGACCTTGGGCCAACTAGAGCCAAAAAAGCTTGGGCTTCGCTGGGTGTTGATGGCATGGGAATAGCAGACGAAGCGCCGGCAAAAGACTTTGTCGGTATGCCACGCCTTACTGTGCGTATGGCGGCACGCATACAAGGATTTCCTGATGATTGGCAATTCAGCGGTAAAAAAACGTCCGCCTATCGCCAAATCGGCAATGCCTTCCCGCCTCCCGTTGCCCATGCGGTGGGAACTCAAATTCAAGCTGCACTCAATGCCGCAGCAAAACCTAAACTTAAACGGGCTTAAATTATGGCTGTCGGCAAAAAATCTAGGGGCGGGGCGCGTGGAAAACTTCGGGCGCATTTTCTAGCGAATATTGGGCGTGTTATGAACTCCGAAGAATTACGGGCCGTGGCTGACAACCAATCAGAATGGGCGCGGCGAGTTCGTGAATTAAGAACAGAGGAAGGTTATTTAATTCTTACGCATAATGACCGTAGTGAATTAAAGCCTGGTCAATATTTGCTCGAAACGCCAAAACCACAGCCTGCTTTTGAACGCGCCCTATCAAAAGAAACTCGAGCTTATGTTCTTGACCGAAACGGTTTTACTTGCCAAATGTGCGGGGCGGTCGCTGGTGAACCGCACCCTTACGATTCAACCCGAAAAACTCGTTTGCATATCGGTCATGTGATTGACAAAAGCATGGGCGGCACTGACGAGCCATCGAATCTCCGGGCGATTTGTTCGGTATGCAATGAGGGCGCATCCAATACCACGCTTACGCGTCCTGATTTGCAAAAACTTCTCATTCAAGTGCGTAGGGCAACCTCTGTCGATCAACTTGAAGTTTTAAAGTGGCTTATTGCAAAATTTCCCAAACAAGCGGCGGAGCTAATCAAATTGTAAGCCGATGTAGGGCGCATTCACTGAGTAACTCGGTAAAGTACATTCCGTAGGGGAGGCAATAACGCGAGAGGGCTGTGAAAGTATTGCGCCGCATGATGACCACCGATACCACACTGTTAAACCGCGTTTTTCTCGCTCCCACACCTTGTGTCACTGCCATTACACGCATTAAAACCTACAAGGCCAAACCCATAAAGCGGCTTCATTTCATGACCGTCTCTTTACGATGTGCCTAACTGCGCTTAAACAACAACAAGGTAATATCGTCACTAAAATAATCCCTGTGGCAAAAGGCTTTTAAGGCGGCCAGTAAGGCGGTGAGGATGGCTTGTGGGCTTTGTCCGGCGTGTTGCAGCAAAACCTCACCGACCCGCTCCAGACCAAAAAATTCACCATCGGCGTTGTCGGCTTCGGTCAGGCCATCGGTGTACAACAGCAAGACATCATCTTTACCCAGCTTACAGCTTTTTTCGGCAAAGGTAATCGTCTTGCGCACCCCTAAAATCATGCCATCGGCATCCAGTTGCTCGCATTCTTTAGCGCCGGCCCGCAATAACAAGGGCGGCGAATGGCCGGCGTTGGCATAACTTAATTGTTGTGTGGCAATGTCGTAGCGCAAATAAAAGGCGGTGATAAAGTAGTCGGCCTGGTTCAGGTCATCAAACAAGAACTGGTTCAACACATCCAAAATCGCCGCCGGTCGCCCGGAATGCTTGGCTTGGGCGCGGATGACGCTACGCGCTTCGACCATAAACAAGGCCGGGCCTATGGAATGGCCCGACACATCGGCAATCACCATATCCAAGCAGGTGTCGTTATGGTAAAAATAATCAAAATAATCGCCGCCCACTTTATCGGCGGGCAAACACAGGCCGGTCACTTCAAACGCCGCCGCGCGGATTGGCCTTGAAGGCAGTAGCGAGGTTTGG
>JACXTQ010000173.1 GCA_016919605.1 Methylovulum sp. | reverse complement strand
TCAACACCTAAGACCTCTCGCCAAATAGCCACCAGCACTTCTTCAACTGAATTTCTGGGCGCGGCATATAATTGCGCCCATTCAGGACGTGACGGCTCAGGGGCAGGCAAGGCATCATGGTCAAGTTTGCCATTAGGGGTCAAGGGCAAGCTTTCCAAAAACACAAAAGCCGAAGGTACCATGTAATCGGGCAACTTAGCTTTGACATGTCCGCGCAAGGCGTTGATGTCCAGTTGCGTCTGTGACGGACGAGTCAGATAAGCGACTAGGCGTTTATCACCAGGCAAGTCCTCACGAACCAGCACCACCACATCATTGACACCAGAGTATTGCCCCAACACCGCTTCTATCTCCCCCAGTTCAATGCGGAAACCGCGCAACTTGATTTGCTTATCCATACGTCCCAAAAAAGTAATGCCGCCAGCGGGCAGATAACGGCCCAGATCGCCAGTTTTGTACAGACGGGCGGCGGGGTCGGTGCTAAAAGGATGGCCAATAAATTTTTCGACGGTCAATTCCGCTTGGTTGAGATAACCGTGTGCCAAGCTGTCGCCACCGATATAAATCTCGCCGATCACCCCGATGGGGACGGGTTGCAATTGCTTGTCCAAAATATAGATTTGGGTGTTGGCAATCGGCTGGCCTATGGATGGAAACTCAGTCCAAGTGCTTATATCTTTAGGCAAATTAAAAGCAGTGACTACATGGCATTCTGTCGGGCCGTATTGGTTGACTAACTGGCAACCGCCCAAATTTTCCATAAAGCGTTTGATAGCGGGGGTGATATGCAGCACTTCGCCCGCCGTTATAATCACGTTAAGATGATTAACTATAGCAATATTGGCATGGGCTTGGGCGAGTTGTTGCAGGACGATAAACGGTATGAACAGGTCAGTTATTTTTTGCTGGGCAATACTATTTAATAATACCGGCGGATAGCGGCGTTGTTCTTCCAAAATCAACACTAAAGCGCCCCCTGTGGTCAGGGCAGTAAAAATTTCTTGGAAAGACACATCAAAACTTAGGCTGGTAAATTGCAGAACCCGCCGGTCAGGTGCGGGCTTGAAGCCATCAGTCTGCCAGTTGAGCAAATTGACCAAAGCACGGTGCGGCATGGCTACGCCTTTAGGGATACCTGTAGAACCGGATGTATACAAGACATAGGCCAGATTGTCAGAGGTGGCGATAGCCGCCAGATTATCCGTGCCCAAAGCGTTGAGGGTTTTCTCTAGCGTATCGACACAGACAATCAGGGCATTCGTTTCAGGAAGGCTATCCCGTTGCCCCGTATAGGTAATCAATACCGGAACGTTAGCATCTGCCAGCATACATTTTAGCCGCTCTTTGGGATAAGCCGGATCTAGCGGCACATAACCGCCACCTGCCTTAAGGATCGCCAAGACGGCGATTATCATGGCCGGGCTTCTTGGTAAGCAAATGCCTATTAATGTGTCCGGCCAACCCGTCAAACTGGCAAGGTAGTGCGCCAACTGATTGGCCTTGGCGTTAAGCGCTTGGTAACTCAGTTGCTGCCCTTCAAAAACCAGGGCAATGGCCTCCGGTGTCTTTGCCGCTTGCGCTTCAAAAAGCTGATGGACGCATTGATTGTGCGGATAGGCCGTGGTGGTGGCGTTCCAGCCAATGAGTTGCTTACGTTCGGAGTCAGTAAGCAACTCCAGTTCGGCAATGGCGGTTTCCGGTTGCCTGACAATAGCCGCCAATAGGGTCTGAAAATGCCCGACCATGCGGGTGATGGTGGCGGCATCGAACAAATCAGCACTGTATTCGACTTCGCCCGCCAGACCATCAGGGTATTCCGTTAAGGAAATTATCAGGTCAAACTTAGCAAAGTGATGGGCGACGGTAAGCGGCTCCATCGCCAAGCCCGGCCAAGGCGGGTTTAGGACGGGTGGCGGTTGTAAGACCAGCATGACTTGAAACAGCGGATGGCGGCTCATATCACGTCCGCTTTGAACTTCGGCAACTAGCTTTTCAAAAGGGATATCCTGATGGCCATAAGCTTCCAGGCATGTTTTACGGGCTTGGCCTAGCAATTGGCAAAAGCCGGGATTAGCTGACAAATCCCCGCGCAACACTAGGGTATTAACAAAAAAACCAATCAAGTCTTCCAATTCTTCGCGGTTGCGTCCGGCAATGGCGGTACCGATGGCAATATCGGTTTGGCCGCTATAGCGGTGCAGGAGCGTTTGCAAGCCTGCCAAAAGGGTCATGAATAAGGTCGCATGGTGTTGTTGCGCCAAGCGGTTGAGCCCTTGGGCCAACTCAGCAGACAAATGGATAGGCACTTGCCCGCCCCGATGCGATGGGCGTTTCGGACGTGGCCTATCGGTCGGCAATTCCAATATGGACAGGCCAGACAATTGCTGTTGCCAATACGCCAGTTGCTTATCCAGCACCTCACCCTGTAACCATTCCCGTTGCCAGACCGCATAATCCGCATACTGGATGGGCAATACGGGTAAAGCCAGCGTTTGGCCTTGGCTAAAGGCGTGGTAAAAATGTGCCAACTCCTTATTAAACACGGCGATTGACCAACCATCGAACACACTGTGATGGACTGTGATAAGCAAGATATAGCTACCCTGCCCTGATAATGTGACCAACAAGGCACGGATTAAGGGTGGCCGCTTGAGGTCAAAGGCTTGGTTTGCTTGTGCCTCTAAAATGCCTTGAAGCTCACCTTGCCGATAGGCGGGCAACTCCAGCAGCGTACAGGCCACAGATAGCGCAGGTTTGATGACCTGGAGAGTATGGCCATCCTGTTCAGTAAAAACAGTCCGCAAGGCTTCATGGCGGGCAACAATAGCATCAAGGCTTTGCTGCAAAGCAGGCACAACCAATTCGCCGGTAAGCCGAGTTGCCAAGGTGATGTTATAAATGCCGTTGCTCCCTATCAGCCGCTCAAAAAACCACAGCCGTTGCTGAGCGAAAGACGCGGGGAAAAGATAGCTGTCAACAGCATCCTGTTCAGGATGAACGTCATTTTGTGGTTGCGAAAAATTCATCAGTTGTTAATTCTATCAGGCTTACAAGTAGGGTGAGTTGAATGGCTTATAATGGGCATGGGCACTTAACGGATACCCCATTTTTCAAAAAGCGTATCATTTTGAGGGGCAAAAGAAAACCTGAATTCTACATAAGTTATCTGATGACAGTGCCGTACCTATCAGAAAATACCTGCCAGCCCCCTAAATTTTGATAAGCGCGGGTTTGCCACAAGCCATTTAACCTATTTTTAACCAAGTACGGATATAGTTTATTTTTCTGATTGTACCGGATTATGGGGAGGCTCTAACTCCCTGCAAGGAAGCGGAAACCAGTAGTTTTTCCAATCAGTTGCCGTAGTATGAAAAACCGTTCAACCTCTCTGCCGGACTCTTTTTACCCAAGTGTTTCTTTACCGTCATCGGGTTTGACGGCGCAAAGTTGCAAATGAGCGCCCAGCCCCGGATGTTGAGTTCCACCGTGCCCCGCCCACCATGGAAGTATTGGGTGCCGAAAAGGTGCCTGTCCATCCGTTGCATAACCCGGTCAAGCATGTTGCTGGTCCTGTGGCAACCCGGATGGCCGTAGGCGGCGGCGTCCCGCACGGTCGTCCCCACCACGCTGTTCCGCCCTAGGTGATTTTCCAGCCGGTGCCAATACATCGGGCCGCGCCCGAAAACGTGAGCCAACGCATGGAAGGGTACCCCGTACTTACGCAATACAGCACCTGTTCGGCATCGGTGGCGAACCCGCCCATATAAGGCATGGCGAATGACGGGCATATGCTGTAGTCCGTGCCGCTAACCGTTATCCGTCGGATGGCGATGCCCAGTTTCTTTGAACTGCGGATGTCCTTCATGGCATGGCATAGCCCAGACCCATCCGGGCCGGGAACAAACAGCTCAGGGTGTGCCGACCATTGGCCGTCAACATGCCCTCGGAATGTCTTAGGGGCTTTTATTATGCCATCATAGCGGTTTTTCTCGAACGGAAGGCAAATGGCATGGCTTTTCCTTAGCTTGGTTTTCATGGCACATCCCCAATGCTTTGGGGGTGAAATTACTCCACTTGGTCAACAAAATCAACAAAATACCCGATTTATATAGACCCCATAATTCGGTAAAATTAGCTTTTCTTGAAGATAAACTCGAAGTTCTCTCTAGTGTCCCTTGTGGGTATGTCGGTCAGGACATGGCGGAACTTGATGGCGTTCGCTACGCAGGTGGCGGGTCATTTGGTTATGGCTGACTGTACCGTCGAGCATTGCCGACAAACCCGTCACGGTGGCCAAGCCTTGGTTGCAGATCGGGTAGTCTGTGTAGAATTCTGTTTTTTCTTTGTCCATCCTGGAATGATACACTTTTGGGAGCGGGCGGCGTAACATCAGTTATTAATCGTTCTTGCCAAGGCATGGGGCACTCCGCTGTGGTGTGATGCCTTCCCCAAAAGCTTAACGCTATACATGCCTTGGCTTCTATTTAGCCCTTAATTCACATTTAAATACCTGACACTTGGCCATACTAGCGGTCAGGCACCAAAACCACTGATTTTGTTTCCGGCATAGACCACATCGCCCCAGTCAACGGGTCAACGATCAGCAAGCCAATCGGAAGAGCACCTAATAAGAAATTTCCCCAATACCAACCATTCAACTTCGCATCCAATGAAGCGCTTTGCGAACTAAAACCTTCTTTTTGGAGCTTAAGAGTATATTTTTCGCCTCTAAAATATCCTGCATCCGGTTTCAGCGTAACAGTTTCAGGTGTCACGCCACTGTGCACCATTTTACCTTCATGATTGGTCACGATAAATTCGGCATGGCTAGGGATGCTAGTGAGAGTGACCGGCTTGGGGGAATGGTTGACAATACTGGCACAGCCTGACAACAAGGCAAACGTTAACGTTAATGCGATCACGATATTTTTTTGCAACAACATAAAAAATCCTTAAAAATAAATTAAAAATGACAAAAAACGGTAAACGTGGCCTGCTCGTTCACTTCATCATTTGCTTTTTGAAAATCGTATCCAGTTTACGGTTGGTCTGATTGTGGTCAGCATTTGTGCTGTCAAGCACCTGTCTGGAAGGTACGATTACGGCTGGCGGAGTTTTTGTGGCAGACACGGCATCTGGAGTAGCAATCACACTATCAGGAGGGCAAGCATCAGAACGGAAAAATGCGCCATAACTGGTGTCTTTATCAAAATCATCCCACACATATAGCGGATAAGCGACCGGCTTGGTCGGAACTGGTAAGCTTATAAAATCAGCAATCCCCGTCCCCATACGCCCCATAGCATTAACCATCCCTTTTATAAAGCCACCTACCAAACCATAAACAATATTGCCGTCATTGGTGGTGTTGATGATATTTTTAGGGATTTCACCCACGGCAAAAGCCACGTTAGCCACCATCCGCACCGCTTTTTCATTAATCCGTTGACCATAACTGCACGATGGCTGGCTTTGCATTTCATCCAGCGCCGCCGCATTCTCAGCCCTATCGCTATAAATATCCGCATGACTTTGGGGCAAATATAAAGTCAGAAGACCCGCGCATAAAAGAGATACAAAGAAACGGTTAGATTTAATCATGGCAAATCCTGTAGATTATTTGATAATGAAATTAGTATAGCAGAGCTTAGAATTTTATTTCCCCAAGGCCTTAGCAAAAGCGTCCGCCATTGAGCCGCGCAACGGTTCTGGCTTGGCATTTTTGACTACCGATGGTTTGGCAGGCTTTTCTGCCTTATCCAACCGCGCTTGGCGCGTATCGGGCCGGACATCGGGGGCGGATTTCATACTTAAGGCAATCCGCTTGCGCGCCACATCCACCTCCAGCACCGTCACCTTGACAATATCCCCCACTTTCACCGCATCCTTAGGATCCTTGACAAAAATATCCGACAAATGGGAGATATGCACCAAACCATCCTGATGCACACCTATATCGACAAACGCCCCAAAATTGGCGACATTACTGACAATGCCCTCCAGCTTCATCCCCACCTCAAGATCGGTGATTTTTTCAATCCCCGCCATAAACGCCAAGCTTTTAAATTCCGGCCTAGGGTCGCGCCCTGGTTTCTCCAACTCTTGCAAAATATCCGTAACCGTCGGCAAACCAAAATGGTCATTGATGTAACGGCTAGGGTCAAGGTTACGCAAAAACGGGCTATGCCCGATTATATCGCGGATAGACTTGCCTGTATCCTTGATAATCGCCTCCACAACAGGATAAGCCTCAGGATGCACCGCTGACGCATCCAGAGGATTGTCACCGTTCATGATACGCAAAAACCCCGCCGCTTGCTCATAGGTTTTATCACCTAAACGGGGGATTTTTTTCAATTGCTCGCGGTTGCTAAACGGGCCATGCTCATTACGATAAGCGACAATATTCTCGCTGACACTGGTTGACAAACCCGACACCTGCTTAAGCAACGGCACCGAAGCCGTATTGACATCAACCCCTACCGCGTTGACGCAATCCTCAACCACCGCATCCAAACTACGCGCCAATTGTACCGGATTGACATCATGCTGATACTGGCCCACACCGATAGACTTAGGGTCAATTTTCACCAACTCCGCCAACGGATCTTGCAAACGCCGAGCAATCGACACCGCCCCACGCAACGACACATCCAACTCAGGAAACTCCTTGGCGGCAAATTCAGAAGCCGAATACACCGAAGCCCCCGCTTCCGACACCACAATCTTCGTGATGCCCAAAGCCGGATGCAGCTTCATCACCTCGGCAACCAATTGGTCGGTTTCCCGAGAAGCCGTACCATTGCCGATACTGACCAACAAAACCCCATACTTGGCAATCAGCTGCGCCAGCTTGGCAATGGACTCATCCCATTGTTTGCGCGGCGGATGCGGGTAAATTGTCTCCGTTGCCAACAACTTGCCGGTAGCATCGACAATGGCGACCTTAACCCCCGTGCGTATCCCAGGGTCTAAGCCCATCGTGGTTTTGCTGCCAGCAGGGGCTGCCAATAACAAGGCGCGTAAATTACTGGCAAACACCTTAATCGCCTCCTGTTCCGCCGCCTCCCGCAAGCGCAGCTTCAAATCTTGGTCAATGCGCGTATACAGCTTAATTTTCCAGCCATATCGTGCCGTTTCCGCCAACCATGCATCCGCAGGGCGCGACAAATCAGTAACCTTAAGGTACTGTGCGACAAATTGGGCGCATACCTCATGCTCCGTCTTATCATCAGCCGCAGGTTTCAACTGCAACGACAACAAATCCTCGTTACGGCCCCGCAACAACGCCAACGCCCGGTGTGACGGAATTTTATTGATCGCCTCACTGTAATCAAAATAATCCTTAAATTTTTCCGCCTGCTGCTCCTTACCCGCCACCACCGTCGCATGGACAATGCCTTTTTGCCACACCCGCTCCCGCAACTCGGTCAACAGCTCGGCATTCTCAGAAATCCGCTCCATCAAGATTTGCCGCGCACCTTCCAACGCCGCCGTCACATCCGCCACGCCCTTGTCCGCATCCACATAGTGCAATGCCACCTGCTCCGGCAACAGGCCCCGATCCGCCAACAATCCGTCAGCCAGCGGCTCTAAACCCGCCTCACGCGCCATTTGCGCCTTAGTGCGGCGCTTGGGCTTAAACGGCAAATATAAATCTTCCAGCAGCGTTTTTGTCTCCGCCGCATTAATCGCCAACTCCAGTTCAGGAGTCAGCTTGTCTTGCGAGCGGATACTTTCCAAAATACTGGCGCGTCGGTCATTCAGCTCACGCAAATACCCCAGACGCTCCTCCAGCGTCCGCAACTGCGTGTCATCCAGCCCGCCCGTGACCTCTTTCCGGTAACGGGCAATAAAAGGCACACTCGCCCCTTCATCCAGCAGCTTGACCGCCGCACTGACTTGTTTTAAATTTACAGCTAATTCTTCGGCAATACGGGAAATAACGTCCATCTTTCGCTTTTTCTACAGTTTAAAAGCAACCATTGTAGCCTGAATGTCCATTATTTTGATAATCGCCGGACATTTTTATACCTTGCCAAATGGCCTCAATTTCATGAATCTGCAACAAATTTGCATAAACCGTGCCGTATTCACCCCTCGTCACGCAAACTGTCATTAACAGGTTTTGTTTCGTATTTGCCCGAAAAACTGGTATCATGTTCCCCGTAAGTTGGATGCTGTGTAAGAAACAGTGAGTTTTTAATTACATTAGGGAGAAGCCATGCTTATACTGACTCGCCGAGTAGGGGAAACTTTAATGATTGGTGACGAAGTGACAGTTACTGTCCTTGGGGTTAAAGGAAACCAAGTTCGCATAGGTGTAAATGCGCCAAAAGATGTATCTGTCCACAGAGAAGAAATTTACGAAAGAATAAAAAAAGAACAGGCAGAGTCAGCCGGTTCCGAGTAACAGTTTCAGGAGGGATGGCCGAGAGGCTGAAGGCGCTCCCCTGCTAAGGGAGTATGGGCTTTAACTCCCATCGAGGGTTCGAATCCCTCTCTCTCCACCAAAATTTTCGAAAAATTTCTTGACTTAAAAATAAACTTACAAGATAATAACTAGCTCAACACAACGCGCCCGTAGCTCAGCTGGATAGAGTAATCGGCTACGAACCGATCGGTCGGGAGTTCGAATCTCTCCGGGCGCGCCACTTATAAAAGTTTAATCCCCTGTAGCTCAGTCGGTAGAGCGGGTGACTGTTAATCACTAGGTCGGCGGTTCGAGCCCGTCCGGGGGAGCCAAGTAAATTAAGGGCTTACTGTAAAAGGTAGGCCCTTTTTTTTGCCCCTGAGGGAGCGTCTTTTCCGGAAGTCACCGAGTCGGTATGGGTCCTTTGAAAAC
>JACXTQ010000172.1 GCA_016919605.1 Methylovulum sp. | reverse complement strand
TGCGGCCTCCTCACAGGCTTCCGGTAGCGGCTGTGAAGCCTTGGATTTTGCCTCCGTGCAACGTGAGAACCCAGAAATGGAACGCCGCTGCCAAGAAGTCATCAACCACTGTAATGCCCTCGGTGACGATACGCCTATCATTTCCATCCACGATATCGGTGCGGGCGGCCTATCGAACGCCGTGCCGGAGATCATCCATGACTGTGGCCGTGGCGGGCGTTTTGAATTGCGTAACGTCCATAATGCCGATGTGGGCATGTCACCGATGCAAATCTGGTGCAATGAAGCGCAAGAGCGCTATGTTGTGGCGATCAAACCCGAATCTTTGCCACTGTTCACGGCCTTTTGTGAGCGCGAGCATTGTTTGTTTGCGGTCATTGGCGAAGCCACCGAAAGCGAACATTTAGAGCTCAATGACGCATTGCTGGGCGACAAACCCGTTGACCTACCTATGTCGGTCTTGTTCGGCAAGCCACCGAAAATGCACCGCACCGTTGAGCATGGCAAAACCAAGCTACATGCCTTGGACTTTAGCGGCATTGACTTGGCGGAGGCGGTCAAACGGGTCTTAGCCTTCCCTGCCGTGGCCGACAAAAGTTTTTTAATCCATATCGGCGACCGTTCGGTCACAGGATTAGTTGCCCGTGACCAGATGGTCGGCCCTTGGCAAATTCCTGTGGCCGATGTCGCCGTCACCGCATCGGGTTTTTACGCGGTGACTGGCGAAGCCATGGCAATGGGCGAACGCAGCCCAATTGCCATCATTAACGCCCCTGCGTCAGGCCGTATGGCGATAGGCGAAGCCCTCACCAATTTGGCGGCGGCCCGTATTGACTCGTTAAAAACCGTCAAACTGTCGGCCAACTGGATGGCGGCGGCGGGCTTTCCGGGCGAAGATGCGGCCTTGTTTGACACCGTTAAGGCGGTAGGCATGGAATTATGCCCAGCATTGGGCATTGCCATCCCGGTCGGCAAGGATTCCTTGTCGATGAAAACGCTCTGGCAAGATGCGGCGGGCGCAAAAACTATGACCGCGCCTTTGTCCCTCATCATCACCGCGTTTGCCCCCGTGTTGGACATCAGCAAAACCTTAACCCCACAACTGCGCCCGATTGTCGGTAGCGTCCTGCTGCTGGTTGATCTGGGCGCGGGTAAAAACCGCTTAGGCGGTTCGGTGCTGGCACAAGTTTATCGGCAAATGGGCGATGATTGCCCTGATGTTGAACGTCCGGCGCGTTTGCAAGGCTTTTTTGAGGCCATTCAAAATCTCAACCATAACGGCCTGTTACTGGCTTACCATGACCGCTCCGATGGCGGCTTGCTGGCAACCGTCGCGGAAATGCTGTTTGCAGGCCGCCAAGGTATGGCCTTGACACTGGACACCTTGGGCGCTGATCCGCTCTCTGCCTTGTTTAATGAGGAACTGGGCGCAGTGCTACAAGTGCGGGCCGACCATTGCCAACAAGTCATTAAAGTGTTGACCCACGCCGGTTTGGTCGATTGTGTCCATACCTTAGGTAAAGTTGTTGCTGGCCAGCACTTAAGCATCGACTATGCGGGCGAATCACTGTACAGCGCCAGCCGTGCCGAACTGCAAACCGTGTGGTCAGAGGTCAGTTACCGGATGCAAGCCTTGCGTGACAATCCAGATTGTGCCTTACAGCAATTTGAACGCATTGTCGATGACAACGACCCTGGCTTGCAAGTAGGCTTAAGCTTTGCCGTCAATGACGACATCAGCGCCCCGTATTTGGCCTTAAGCAAACCGAAAGTCGCCATTTTGCGCGAACAAGGTGTCAATGGCCATGTTGAAATGGCGGCGGCGTTTGACCGTGCCGGATTTGCCAGCATCGACGTGCATATCAGCGATATTATCCACGGGCGGGTCAGTTTGACTGACTTTATCGGTTTAGCAGCGTGCGGCGGCTTTTCCTACGGTGATGTATTAGGTGCGGGCGGCGGCTGGGCGAAATCCATTTTGTTCAATGCGCGGGCGCGTGATGAATTTAGCGCCTTTTTTAACCGCCCCGATACCTTCACTTTGGGGGTGTGCAACGGTTGCCAAATGCTGTCTGGCCTAAAAGACATTATTCCTGGGGCGCAGTTGTGGCCGCGCTTCGCCCGCAACACTTCCGAGCAATTTGAAGCGCGGATTGCCATGCTTGAGGTGCAAGCCTCACCATCGATTTTGTTCGCTGATATGGCCGGCTCCAAAATGCCGGTAGTGGTTGCCCACGGCGAAGGCCGCGCCGTTTTTGCAAACGACCCGCAAACCGCCATCGATGCACAGGCGGTGGCCTTATGTTATATCGACAATTATGGCGACAAAACCACGGCGTTCCCCGCCAACCCTAACGGTTCGCCCTTCGGTATCACAGGCTTGACCACCACCGATGGCCGCGCCACCATCATGATGCCGCACCCGGAGCGCTGTTTTAGGACGCTGCAAAACTCGTGGCATCCTGATGATTGGCAAGAATACGGGGCATGGATGCGCCTGTTCAGGAATGCCAGAAATTGGGTGAAGTAAGTTTATCGGGCGCAAGTGACGGCCTATTGTCATGACGTGTACAGGTTAGCGTATATCCTTTATACTCTAGCCATGTACACAGCAATGAATGCCTTTTTACTATCGGACAAACAATGAATTCGCTGAATTACCAAAAAATTTTCAGGGGACTGGCGGCGCTCGGCATTCTTATTATCCTGTTATTGCCGCATTTGGTGTTTGAGCTAATCGCCGAAGGGCTCCATATTCTCTTGGAATTGATCGTTGAACTCGGCCATATCATCTTTGAATGGGTTGAAATCAGCCTTGATACAGTTATTGAGCTGCTGTTCGAAACCGAACTGCACGACACCCAGATCATAGTTTTCTATATCATCATGTCGGCGGTCTGTTTTGCCCTTTATCGGCTCTGTTTACGCATCCCCCGCTTCTTAAGGCTCTGCTACACTCAACTGACCGCCTTTTTCTTAA
The DNA here is from genome assembly GCA_016919605.1 of Methylovulum sp. Taxonomy (GTDB): domain Bacteria; phylum Pseudomonadota; class Gammaproteobacteria; order Methylococcales; family Methylomonadaceae; genus Methylovulum. Next base: position 648 of record JACXTQ010000172.1, on the reverse strand, counting down.
GGCAAAAAAACCGTCTTACCCTGCATTGGCAAAGCCTCACCCTTATCAACAAAATCAAACTGGTCACTATCACCGTTATAATCAGTTTTTTATATATTTCCCTGTCTTTTTGACGCGTTTTGCATTGCAAGCCACAGCGTATTTCTAAATTAAATCAAAATCTTACCTTTATAATAAGCAGTTTTGTGAATTATTTACATAAATCTAAGGTAATCTTTAATATCATATCCTGGCATTTCTTGCTATGTTAAGGATGCGGCCAACACTTGTTAACCGCTTAATCCACTACCCGTATACACAGGTAGCCCCCCCGTCCAATAGGGGCGATAATTATCAAATCATCACCAGCAGTTCGTACAGATACTTAACATAAACAAATAAATAAATAACCTAAGGTATATGTCATGAAAAAAAAGTCATTCTCCATGCGCTCAACAGGTTTGTTGTGCGCCGCCATCGGCTTGGTAATCGCAAATAATGCCCAGGCCGCCGATCCGGTTGTTAAACAAATAGGTACGGTGACCACACTAAACATACCCGCCCAAAGTTCCCAATCACAAGGCAATAGCATTGATTTCGCCAATGCCATTCCCATGCCGATGCCTATAGCCCCTAAAAATCTACCGGCATCTGCGGCAACGGCCACCC
>JACXTQ010000171.1 GCA_016919605.1 Methylovulum sp. | reverse complement strand
TGTGCTTTAGGTTAATGTTTGGCGTGATTCGGGATATTCCGGGATAAAGCGGGAAGTGTTGAAGCATCAAACAGTTAGCTTAATATTTTGATATTTTGGATTTGGATTTTATTTGGCGTGTTTTTTTGGATAAAAAACGTTTTTGCCCGATATTTGGCGTGTTTTATTTTTGCCAATTAACGTTTTTCTGCCTTGCCCTGCGCGATTAACTTGCCTTGGCCACACATAACCAATAGACGGGTAAATTTTAACACAACCCAACCACCCTGTTTTGCATTATCCTTATTTTTTTCACCTTGGTGCCGCAACGGTTGCCTTTTTAGATTTCATGTCCGTATCACCTCACACGCCCCGCCACTTTTACTTTTTCCACCTGATCTGACCCGATAGTCTGGTTTTCGTACCGCTTGTTGTCGCTAATGATGATTAGCGAGCCGTCCAAGGCTTGCTGGACGCGTTTGACGACAAGATGATGGTCAGCCTGCACTATGTAGATCGCATCGTCCTTGATGGTATTCGCCTGCGTATCGACCAAAAGCAAATCACCATCATGGATGGTGGGTTCCATACTATCCCCCGCCTTTATTAACGCGCAGTGATGTGTCTTAAGGCCTATATTCTCCTGATTCGCCAAGCAGATCATCTTCCTCCTCCTCTTCCGCTATTTCTTCCCATACCCATATCGGGGCTTCTTTTTTTGCAAGCTCTAATATTTTGATTTTACTATCAACAGAACAACGCCTGTAATGAAACAGCAACTCACACTCGTCTCTGTTTTTACGGCGTTTTTTAGCTTCCCGCATTATACGGCGGAACATCAATATATTCACAATACATCACAGTGTTCACAAAAAGAACAGTTTAGCCCACTTTTTTTAGCAAGTCATCCAACAGCACCTCCATTTTGTTCAAGCGTTCTTTTTCCTGAGCAGCAGTGAGTATTTCCCTCTGCTGGTCATCCTCCAGCGAGTCAAACAATTGCAACAACGCTATATGGCGTTTCGACAGCGTTTCTTCGTGATTTTCTATTATGTTGACATTGCGGTGCATTGTTCCTTGTCCGGTAAGCAGCCAATGCACGTCTATGCTCGTTTGTTCACATATTTTTGTCAGTGCTTCCGTTGCTGGCGACCTCTTATCTGATAAATATTGTTGTAATGTTCTATACGGTATCCCAGTAGAATCACTAAATTCAGTCACTTTGCTGCCGCTAGTATCAATAACCAGTCTTAATCTCTTTCCTATGCTCATTTGTTCATTCCTCGCTTGACAGTATGCTCGTTTGCAGTATAATTAAGCTCAATCGAACGCATTAAGCAAATTATACGGCAATAGGAACAGATAAAGATATGACAAAAAACCAAGTACAGGCACGGTTAATTGAGCGTGGTAGTAATTTCCGCCGTTTCGCTTTGGCGCATGGCTACCAGCCCCGCTCCGTACAACAGGCCGTCGCACGTTATGCCAACAGTGGCAAGTCCCCACGCGGAATTTTGACTTACAAAATTTTGCGTGATTTATCAATAGCTATCGGCGAACCCGTGATTGATGGATTAGCTGAATTAACCCAATAGACGGTTCCTAACTTTTTAGGTTGAGTTAGGAACTTAGGTTTGGTACTTCATTGCTGGTTCCTAACTTATAACAAACTGAAAATTAAGTAGAAATAATATGGAGATGTTTTTAAGCATTGGTGAAGTTGGGAACTTACTTGGTATCTCAGAGCGAGCTGTTCGTAAGAACTGTTTACTTGGCAAGTACACCACCCGCCAAGTCCCAGCCAAAGGTGGAAAAGGCGGTTTACGCTACGAAATTGAACTGTCCAGCCTGCCCGACTATGCCCAAATTGAATGGAAAAAACAGCGGACCAATGCGGTACTCGCCCAGATCGAAGCCGTCCAACAGGCGGTGGCCACCGTTACCGAAAACACGGCTTTGGCGGTGGCCGCCAAAGATGACTTGAGCCGTTACACACACAGTCAGCGTGATGTCCATTTGGCGATCAGCACCATCATGCGGTGGCTAGACAGTTACCAAGGGACACGGGCCGCCGCTTTGCGGGAACTTAACAAAAGCTATCACGCTGCGAGCTTGCCAAGCCCTTTGATGTCGGCCTTGACGCGCTGCAAGCAAAAAGCCAGCGGCAAGGCAAAGACAGGCGACATTTTGACGCAATCGACTTTAGACAAGTGGTTACTGCGATTTAAAAAGCAAGGTAATTATATTGCCTTGGTGCGGAATAAGGATTTGTCAGTTAAGCCTTGGCATGAAGCCGCCATCGCCCTGTACTGCCGCCCCCAAAAGCCTTGCTACACGACGGTTGTGGCGGAATTGCAGAGGCTGTTTATCCCGCAGCCAACCTACAATCAGGTGGTTCGTTTTTTCAATAAGAAATTCAGCCAAAGCGAGATACTGAAAGGTCGGAATACCGGACAACAGCTACGCGCCTTGCAGTATTTTAAAAAACGCACGGCGGACGGTATGGAGCCTTGGGACGAAGTCCATGCGGACGGGTGGAACACGCACTTTACCGCGCCGCATCCGGTCACGGGCGAGTATGTGACCTATGAATTATGGGATTTTCATGACGTGGCCACGCGGTTTATCCCGCCTTTTTCGATAGGACTGACTGAGAACACCGAGGTGATTGCCAAAGGCATTGAAAATGCCATCCGTTTTGGCGGGGTTATGGCGATATTGATGACCGATTCGACCAAAATCGTGAAAAACAATGTGAAGTTTACGGGCAATCCGGTGCTGTCGATCGCTGACATGGCGGGCATCACCATCACGCATCCGGTCAAAGTCGGGAGCGGGCAAACCAACGGTATCGCTGAAAACTTCCATAGCTGGATTGATAAGGAATGCCGCGTACTGGGCACTTACCAAGCCAAAGGCATGGACAGCCTGACCCTGCGCCGCACCCAGAAGCTGACCACAAAATTGGTCAAGGCCAAAGCCACCGACGATGGCCAAGCCGTAGCCGACATCAGCAAAGAGCTGGCGAAAACGTCTAAAGGGCTGATTTTCCAAACCTACCAAGAAGCCATTGATTGGCTGGAAGGCATACGCATCAAGTGGAACGCCAAACCGCACAGCAAGTTGAAGAAAGTGCGGGACGGCGTTAGCGGCAAGATGCGCCACCAAAGCCCCTTGGAAGCATTGGATGAATGGAAGGCCAACGGCTGGAAGCCGGTCGAAATGGACGAAGAAAGTCTGGTGGACTTGTTCCGCCCCCGCGCCAAAAAGTTCGTGCGGCGTGGGGTGGTCAAGCCTTACGGCGGTGCGGATGGCCCACGGTTCCGGCATAAGGAGCTGGATCACTGGGAAGGCAAGGAGGTGATTGTCTCGTACGACATCATGGATTACCGGCAGGTGTGGGTGATGGATTTGCAAGGCGCGTTGATTTGCGAAGCCCCGCTTGATGAAGCCTGTCGTTATCGGGCGCAGACAGCGGCGGATGCCGCCCAAGAAACACGGGCATTGGCGCAAATCCGCCGCCTTGAAAAGAAAATCGACACGGTTGAGAAACGCGCGGGGCTTGACACCGCCGAGGTGATCGACAGCACGGCCACGCGGGTGTTGGATTATACGATTGATGCCCCTGTGGCCACACCAAAGATTTCAATGGACGAACTGTATGCCAAGGTGGCTGAACAAGAACCGGAAGAATCTCAGCAGCTGACCGCACAGGAAACCTGGCTGAAGTATTTTTCCACCGATGAAGACGAGGCTGAAAAGCCTGTAAGACGGGAGATTGATTATGGTAGCTGAGGTGACGGAAGTAAAAGACCCAGTCGCAAAAACCTGCAAGGGTTGCACCGTAGAGGCCAATTACAAGCTGTTTTTCTCTGAAAAACTGGCCGCTTATGAAGGCCAAGACGTTTTGGTGACATGGAACAAGACCGACTTGGGCGAACAAGTCTGGGTGGGGGATTTGGACGGCAATCTGATCGATTGCGCCCGCTGGATGAACCTTGCCGATTATGCAAAAACCCAGGCTTATGCAGACCATCAGGCGGCCTATGCAATGCAACTTGAAAAAGAAGGGCTGTTATGAACGATAAAAACCTAATGGAGCTTATGAAAATCATCATCAAGTCAGTATTGAAAGACGCTGGCGGCCAATTGACGATGCTGGAAATGGCGACACGGGCCATGCAGAAATTGGGCGATGACAGAGACCCTAGGGAAATGATTGAGGCATCCGGCTTCTTGCCCGATGACATTATCAAACTTACCGATAAGGGCTATCGGAGCATTGAGGCGGCTGGCAATGATTAAGTGCGGCTACAAATACGTTAAGGACGATGGCACACGGGTGCATATCGCCTGCAACGCCAATAAACAGTGGTATCAACGGGAGTTTACATCGCAAGACCGTGGGGTCTGGAGGCGGATTTGCCCGCCGACAATCATCGACGGGCATTTAAAGCAAGATGGCGAAAGCGTCAAAGTGGCCGTTTTACAGAACCGCCCCATTGATTTGCCAACCCATTAATCATACTGGCCGTGTTACAGCACGGTCGGTTTTCAAAAAAACAAAGAAGTAAGGAATTATACCCATGAAAAACCATTATGTAAAAACCAGCAACCACGCCGCCTTTATGGCGGCGGTTGCCAAAGTCGAATCCGGTGCCGCACGGGAAGCCCGCGCCGTGCTGTTGGCGGGCGATCCGGGTACAGGAAAAAGCCGCTGCGTCGATTTTTTTGGCGCAGACCGCAATGCCATCTACATAGAAGGTATGCCTGGGATGACGCTGAAATATATCAAGGATTTGCTGGCATACGAGTTGGGTGTTGGCGGTTTGCACAGTTTTGAACAGCAAAAGGCTATCAGCGAGGCGATGGCGCAACGCGGCCATGCGATTATTTTGGACGAAGCCCAACATGGCCTAGACCGGAAAGCGGCGGTGATCGAATACTTGCGCCGTGTGGCCGAACCATGCGGGGCCTTGTTGATTTTGGTTTGCCATACGTCTGAGCGCCACCGTTTTGCCGAGCATAAGTTAGCGCACATTGCCACTCGCATATCGGCATTGGTCGAATTTAAACCCGCCACCTTGGAAGATACCGCCCTTTATTTAAAAGAACTGTGCGAAGTCGAGATTGATAATGCCGTGATTGCCCAAGCCTTTACCGAGTCACGGGGTCGGTACCGCTTGTTGAGCAGCGCTTGCCGGACTCTTGAGGTTGTAGCCGCACATGACAGAAAAACCAAGCTGACTGCCGCCGACATTAAGGGGGTCGTCTTGTGTGAAGACGCGATGCGTAGCTTGAGGAAGGGAGGGAAATAGTGCCAGCAGTTAAAGGTCGGCCTGTCGTCCGCACCAAGGCGGTGGGCTTAAGAAATAAAGCATGGTGGGTATTGCGGAAAAACAAAAGCATGACGATTTGCCAAATCCAAGCATCTATTTGCGATGGCAGCGAAGGCGATTCAACGGGGAATCTGCGGGGTTGGTTAAATGATCTTGTAAAAGCCGGGTTATTTAGCCGGGCGCTGATCCCGGACGGAAAGCTGAACAGCAATGGCAGTTATGAATATCGGATTTTGAAAGATTTGGGGGCTAAGGCTCCGGTCGTGCAAAAGTCGAAAGGGGTCATTTATGACCCCAATACCGGCAATACCTACCCGCTGCAATCTGATAAAGCGGGTGATTTATGAGTGATTCTGATGATGTTTTAACGCTTTTTAAGAAAAAGCGGGATGAGATTGGGGCGGTGGAATTGGCAAAAGCCATTGGGGTAAAGAACAGCAGTACGATTCGGATGATTTGCACGGGCCGTTATCCTAACCCTGCCCATGTGCTGAAACGCTTTGCCGAGGTTTTTATCGATGTTGTGCATTGCCCTCACGTTGACCGTGATCTTGAGCGGGCCGATTGTTTTAACCGTTCATCGGGGCCGCGGCCTTTTGGGGGCAAATCAAAGCAGGATTGGTGGGACGCTTGCCAAACTTGCCCACACAAGGGGGTACGCCATGATTGATGCCGAACAGATACCGGACTTAGAAATACAAATCCGGTTAAAGCCCCAGTTTCAGGGGCTTCGTGGCCTTGAACCTCCGCAAGTCCGGTTAAAGCCGCATTTACGGGGCATTGAAACAATCATTGAGGTCGGTGGCCATCGTCATTCCGGTAATATCCCCGTAAGCCGGATGGTTAACCTGATCTCACTGCTGAAAATGCTGAGGAGTTTAAGCAATGGCCAGTGAAAGTGACTTGATCGACATCGGTGTCGTGGCGTTTTTGATTGGCTATCACGTCAATACAGTTAATGGCTGGCCTGAAAATTACAGCAATTTCCCCAAGCCCGCAAAAACAATACAGGCACGAAAAGGCTGTGTCCGCAACCTGTATCGGCGGGCTGACATTGTGGCGTTTTTAGGGTGGTACAAAAAAATGAAGGCCGGCGTTGTGCCGCACCAATTGGACTTGGGTATGGCCCAGCGTTTTATCAGCAAGGGGTTCTTATGAAAGCGAAGAAAAACAGGCGGTATCCCGACATGCAGGTCATGCGCCGCCGTACCAATCTTGTGTGCATGGCGATACAGACCCTATCAGGGCTGGGCATTGAGGTGATGGCCATTGATTTGTCGGCGGGTAAAGCCGTGATTGAAGTGGTGCAATCCCCGAACATCAGGGCATTGCATGGCATGTCGGTCGGGCAAGCCCATGACGGTTTGACCCGCAGCGTCCGCAAGTCCGCCACCATTTGCGGTTGTGACATTTTTTGGAGCGAGGCGGTATGAAACGTAAAAGCGATTTGTTGCAGGCCACCGAACGGCGTTTGTTTTGGCAGTCAGTTGAAGAAATGTTCGAGGGTTGGTTGGCGCAGTTGGCTTGGGCTTATTTGGAACGGCAAAACCGCAAACAGGCGAAAGCCCTGGCAAAACGGGGGATGTTGTGAGCGTCACTGATTTCGGGGTGCAGTGCGTGGTGGTGGCCATGCTGGTGGTGGCCACTATGTTGGCGGGATTATATGGTTGGGCGGCTTTCGCCCTGCGTAAAGAATTGAACAAGATTGAGGGTGATACTGATGAGTGAAAAGCAAACAGAGTACATGACCAACGCCCAAGGCCACTTGGTGCCTAAGTCGATGGTGAAAGATTTGGATTTGTTGCGGGATGAGACGGTTAAAAAAATCGTAAGAGCCGCGCTTGAGCTGCAAATCTTAATGATTGATTTTAAAGGGCAGGCTTTTGCTGATGTGACGGCATTTATGGATATTTCCGCCGATCAATACGCTACAAAAATCGGCGGCGATAAGGGTAACTTGTCGCTTTCTTCTTTTGATGGCAAATACAAGGTGCTGGTGGCGGCTGACACCAGCATCATCCTGGACGAAAAACTGCACATAGCCAAGCAGCTGATCGACAATTGCATCCACCGCTGGACGGCAAACAGCAACGACAATCTGAAAGCCTTGGTTGAACATGCTTTCCGCACTGACAAGTCGGGCAATATCAACACAGGGCGGGTTTTAGGGCTGATGCAACTGAAAATTGATGATCCAGAATGGGGTCAGGCGATGGCCGCGCTTAAAGATTCTATACAGCCCAACAAAAGTAAACGGTATCTGCGTTTGTACCAACGCGTTGACGACACCAACAAGTATGAGCAGATTTCTTTGGACATTGCGGGGTTGTGATGAGCGATAGACGACAAAAAGCCATAGAACACATAAAAAAGCTGTTGAAGTTGGCAAATGATTCGGCTGCCCAAGGCAATGAAGCCGCCAATGCGTTGGGCATGGCACAGGCTTGGATGGAAAAATACAACATCGACTTATCGGATGTTGAGGCATCCGCTGTTAGCAGGATTGAGCAAAAAGCGACGGTTAAAGACTCGCCTTTAAGATGGGAGCGAGTTTTGTCGAGTACAGTGGCGCGGGCATTTGACTGCCAGTTATTATTTTCGTCAGGCAGTTATCCTAATCATCGTGGGCAATGGGCTTTTATTGGTGTTGATGTTACGCCAGAACTGGCTGGCTATGCGTTTGCCGTCTTATTGCGGCAGTTAAAGCGCGATCGGGCGGCGTATGTCAAAGCTAAGTTGGGGCGCTGCAAACCCGCCAGCCAACGCGCCCGTGCCGTCCAATACTGTGAAGGCTGGGTGATTGCGGTAGCTGGCAAAGTGCAAAAAATGGCTAAAAATGAGAGAACGGATGTTGCTATTACCGCTTATATGAACAAGCACCATCCGCAAATCGGTGAGCTTAAGCCCAGAAACAACCCCAAAACCCCCAATAAACGCGTGTATGACGATATGTCACAAGGGTATCAAGAGGGTAAGTTAGCCCAACTAAATCATGGCGTTGGTGCGAAATCCAATGATGCCAAACAGTTGGAGGTGTTTTGATATGCCGAAACTGACCAAAGAACAATGGGATGATATTCGGGGAAAATTGTCAGGCACTTTCGGGTTTGTCTACCTTGAATGTGACGGTTATTTAATCTCCGCCCAAGTCGTGCAGAACAAACGCAAATTGGTGATTATGATTTATGTCGATGGTTGGGCAAGGGGCATTCACATAAAACATTTCAAAGAAGGGGAAGAGTCCTCACTTGATGAAATACCTCGGAAATTTTATTGTTTCCAATTATTTAAGCGAGACCCAAATAGCATAAAGGTATCGGAAAAAATCCACGGTAAGAAAAAATGCAAAGAATTGGGCCTTTATAAAAAGAACTATTGTACGTCTTCTTGGTTTAGTTCCCCCGGCAGGTTTGTCAGTAAGATCAAAAAAACCTGTGAAAGCGTAACGGTGCTAGATTTTGAAACCTACCAGCAAAAACTGAAAGCCAAAGAGGAGGCTGATAATGCCGAAACCTTATAGCCAACGTATGAACGACACCCACCGCAAAGCCGCCATCAGCAAAATCCATATCGCCAAAACCCAACTGGGCTTGGCGGAGGCCGATTACCGCCACATTTTGCAAACCGTGGGCAAGGTGAAAAGCAGCAAAGACCTGACCGTGCAAGGCTTTGATGCCGTTATAAAACACCTAAAAGGCTTGGGGGCGGAATTTACCACCCCCCCACGCGCGGGTAAAAAACCGCACAACTTGGACAGCCAAGCCGCCAAGGCCAAACAACTGCAAAAAATCGGCGCGTTGCTGGCGGACATGCAGTTGTCTTGGGAGTATGCCGCCGCCATTGCCCAGCAGATGTACAAAAAAGAGGCGTTGGCGTTTTGTAGCGGTCGGGAGCTGATCGGCATCACGACCGCCTTGGTCAACAAGCAAAAGAAGGGGGCGCAATGAGTACCTCTGACCCTAAAAATGTGCTTATCCCGTTAACGGGTGAGCAGTTGGCGCAACTGAAACCGTTATTTGCACAACTGGAAAACGGCGGGGCGTTATTTGGGCAGATTTGGCAGGACGGCATCCACGCAGTGGTGGCTAATGCCGAACGCACCGCCCTGCTCTGTGAATCTCTCAAGCACCATTGCCCTGATAGCCTTATGGAAAGCCGCTTGTGCGGTTCGGCAGAAGAAGCGTTTGAACTGGCAAAAGTAGCTCAGATTGAAAGATAGGTCAGTATTATGGAAAAAAATGAATTAAAGATTAGAGGTCAATTCTCAAAACTTAGAAATTGTTTTGAGGAAGATACAATGTTTATTCCTCAAGCAGATAAAATACTTGATTTGTATGAAGAAAACTCTCGCTTAGTATTTTATATGGCCAAAGAGGCAGTAAGAAGTGGATCGATAAAAGATCTTCGTAAAGCTCAGTGGTATGAGAGTTCGGTTCAGACATTAGAAGAATGCTTGAATCAGATGATCGTGGGTGAAGATGACAATGACAATGAACTTCTTGACTTTCACAACCTACCCGATTTTAGCGGGCAATAGATATGAGCAAAAAACGCTTTGTCCAGTCCGTGATTGCCCGTTCTTTGCCGACAGTTGACAAACGCGCCGCCGCCTTGGCGTATGCCGAAGACCTCTGGCAATGGTTGACCAACGTGGGGTACGGCGATGACAAGCCCCACGAACCGCGTGGCGGCAAAGACTGGTACCGCGAGTTGAGCGATAGGCAACGGCGCTGGTTTGACGGTTTTTGGGTGGCTTTTGCCCACAAAAAAGGCCGCGAGAACGCCGCCATGCGTTGGAGCCAATTGGGTGGCTTAAGCGATGCTGACTATCAGCAAATCATTGACGCGGCCAGTGCCGAGGCCAAACGTGAATTGGCACCGGGGCAAGTGCGGAAAATGGCCGAAGGCTGGCTGTATGAAAAACGCTACTTGGATTTTACCCCGACCAAGACCGTTGTTAACAACGAGAAAAACTTGGTGATAAACCGCTTAACCAACCAGTTGCTGGGCATTAAAAAACTGCACGAACAAAGCAAAGACGAAGCGTTGTTGCCGCAAATCGCTAAATTAGAACGGGCCGTTGCCGAAGCCATGGGGAAAAAACATGACCATTGACGACAGCCTTGCCGCCCTGCTCCCCGCCAGCATCCTGCTGCTGATTGATCTGATCGGCCTGACCGAAACCTTACTATTGGTCGAGTCCTACGGCGGCACCGCAATCTGGATACCGAAAAAAAGCCGCCCCGGCCATCCGGTCGCCGAAGTGGTCGGGGCGGTGGCGTTTGCCAAACTGTGCAGCTATGCCGGCGACACCTATTTGGACATCCCCCTGTGCAAAAGGGCGGCGCGGACGCTGAAAGACCAAAACATTTTGGCCGAATCGGAACTGCTGACCGACTGCGAGTTGGCGCGTAAATACCGCACCACCGAACGCACCATCCGCCGCATCCGCGCCCGCCTGGGCGGCGTGAAGGTGCCCGACAACCTTGACCTGTTTGATGATTTTTTAACCACCCCCTGAGAGGGGCCATGAACCACAACCGGCCCCATCCGCGTTTTGGGCGCGGATGGGTTGTAAAAACACCTAAAAAGGTAATAGTTAATAGTTTCCTGATAGGCGTTTGGTTATACTGTCACCGCCGTATTGCACGGTTATTTTAATTTAAAATCAGGATTTTTATGAAACTAAAAACCAATGTCTTATTAGCCGCCTTGGCACTGTTGCTGCCAATCACCAGCCATGCCGCCACCTGCACCCGTGCCGACCTTACAGGCACTTGGCGGCTGTTTTCCGTGTTCGACAGCGTGGGCCGCTGCACCCTGTCCATGCCCGGCAGCGGCACCGCCGTCAGCACCACCTCCACCTGCTGGTTGCCCGGCGTGGCGACCGTCAGCCTACGCGGCAACCTGAACATCGCCAGCGATTGCCGGGTTTACGGCAACATCACCGTGGGCGCTGATGGCCGTCAGGTGGAGGCCTATATCAGCAAGGGCAAGGACTCGATCAGCGGCATTGCTTGGTTGTCCAGCAACCCTTATGTGGGCGATCAGTTCAGCGGCGTTAAGCAATAATCAACTTATCAATAACTTAGAGGAAAAAGCGATGGCTAAATTAATTGGTACAAATGGCAGTGATGATATATTCGGAACAGTTCTTGACGACCAAATTTATGGCAGAGATGGTGATGATAGAATCAATGGCAACGCGGGTAATGACACGATTTATGGAGAAAATGGTAATGATTATATATCCGGCGGTGAAGGCAGGGACGTATTGATCGGCGGCCAAGGTAATGATGTGTTATTAGGTGGTGAAAGTAATGATAAGCTTATTGGGGGGGGTGGTAATGATGAGCTTTCTGGTGGAAACGGTAATGATAAATTAATTGGCGGTACGGGTTATGACATTTTTATCGGTGATGGCGGTAATGACATACTCACAGGTCATGGTTCATTTTATGGAGGGGATGGGCGGGATACGATGACCGGAACGTCTGGTGTTGATAGTTTTGTCTACTGGGCAGTTGAAGATTCATTGGCAAATGCCCAAAAAATGGATGTCATTACCAATTTTGGCGTTAACGATGTGATTGATTTATCAAATATAGATGCCAATATTTATGATAGCCGTGTGAACGAGGCATTTGTGCTTCTCGATCCTGAGAGTGATTTTTGGGGTGTTGGGCAAGTTAAGTTTGATGCTGCGACACATCGCTTAATTGCCAATACCGATACGGATTATTCTACAGTTGACTTTGCCATACAGTTGACAGGTGTTAACAGCATAGCACTGGAAAATTTAGTTTTATAATTTCTTAATTGACAAAAGCGCGGTTCAGGCTTACATTTTCCCTACCGCCACCTTATTGTGGCGGTCAGGTTGGTAGCCTGAACTTCAACGGAATGCCTGCGCATTCCATGCGCTTTTTTTATGCCTATCGTTTTATGGTGGGTATGAATGGGGGAGCTTTGGCTCGCCGTATCCGTTGAAGCGGTCTACCAACCTCATTTATATCCGCCGCCCACATTTGGTAGTGTGAAGCGGTCTCTTAATATTCAACGGAGACTATCATGTCTAACAATCAGCTTATCATTGCTAGCACCGCTATTCGTCAAGATGGCGAAGGCCGTTATTGCTTAAACGACCTACATAAGGCCGTTAACAATGAAAACAAACATCGCCCTAAATACTGGCTGGAAAATCAACAAACAAAGGCTTTGATTGCGGAAATTGAAAAAGGCGGAATTACGCCTATTGAATCAAAACAGCAAGTTGGCACATTCGCGGTTAAAGAACTCGTCTACGCCTACGCCATGTGGGTCAGCCCCCGCTTTAACCTTGAGGTCATCCGCGCCTACGATGCGCTAGTCAGCCATCCTGCTACCCCCCAAACCTACCGCCTCGAAGCCCTGCTGTCCGCCCCCGCCTCACCATTGACCTTGGCCGAAGTCGAACAACGCCGCACCGACATTTACGCCCGTTTTGATGTGCTGGTCGATGATGCCTTGGGGCAAATACCTGTCATCATCAGCGGTGCCGACTATCAGGCCTTGCGCAAGGCGGCGGTGACGATGGCCGGCACCCCGCCCCCAAAGACACGGCGCAACTGGACGGATGCCGAAAAAAAACGGGCATTGGAAATGCACGCTGAAGGCAAATCATCGGGGGTAATCGGCAAGGCGTTGGGACGTGGCGCCGGCAGTGTGCGGGAATTTTTGACCCGCGATAAAGGCGGTGCGGCATGAGCAGCATCATGGAACTGACCGATGACGAGGCCAACAACATCAGCGTCGCCAAGCACCTGCTGAGGATAATGGCCGACCTGAGCACCCCCGTGGAAAACAACAAGGCCCTGCTGGAAATAGACCGCGAGTCCTTGGCGGTGTACGCTAGGACGGTGGAAGAATTGCTCCCGGCACGTTTTTAAGTTACCCTAAAGCAAGCTTTTAGATACCCCAGAACCCCACAGGATACTTGTCCTGCGGGGTTTTTTTTTGCCTAACGTTTAAGCTAGCACCGTGCTTACAACAAACCAAAGGCTTACATGATGACATCCCGCACCCCTGATAAGGCCATAAGGCAAGCCGTGTTTGCCTTGGCGAAATTACTGGCCGACAAACCCGTTTCCCAGTTTGCCAACTGCTTTACTATCCGAACAACAGGTAAAAAACCATGCTGACCGCCCAACGCTGCCTCGCCGTCTTCGGCGACCCCTTAAAAATGGAAACCCATTTCATGACGGTTTTTGATGTGCCCGCCGATCTGGAAATAGGCTTTATCCCTAAAAAAATCTATTGCAACAAGCAGATGGTGGGGCCACTGACCCAAGCGTTCAGGAATTTGGTCAGAACGGGCGAAATAAAATACCTGAAAAGTTGGGACGGTTGTTTCAACATCAGGAAAAAACGCGGTTCGTCCTCGCCCAGCCTACATAGCTGGGGTTTGGCCATAGACATCAACGCGGCGTGGAACGGGTTCGGCAAGCCGCCCAACTTGCGCCCCCAGTTCGTGAAATGCTTTACCAATGCGGGGTTTGACTGGGGTGGTGATTGGACAAAACCCGATGGGATGCACTTCCAGTTGAAGGACATTTAACGGGGGCGGGGTAATCCGATTTGAAATCGGATTACCCCGCACAACAATTTAACGGTTTTGGGGGATTTTTATGGGCTTGACGGGTTGGAAAACGAAAGCAGCAGGATTGCTTTCTATGGGTTACGGTGCGCTGGGCATTATGTTGGGCTTGCATGAGCCGGATGTCGGTATGCACTTTGTCGTCGAGGGCTTGGGCATACTCGGCATTGGCCACAAGATCGAGAAAATCAGCCAATGACCGAAGACGAACGTGCCGCTTTGGAGGGTGAGCGTTTCCAAAGCTTGTCCTTGCAGCGGCACCAACAAAACACCGCCGCCGAGCTGTCGGCGGTGCAGGCCGAGTTTTGCGAAGCGTGCGGCAACGGCATCCCGAAAGCGCGGCGGCTGGCCTTGCCGGGCGTTCGCCTGTGCATTGAATGCAAGCGGGCGGAAGAGTTGGAGCGGAGAAGGTAGTAATGGATCAGATCAATTGGGTGCTGGTGTTTTTGGTCTGCAATTTTGGGTTGAGCCTGTTCAATTCGATCAGCAACCGGCACAAAGTGGCGCAAGAAGACGTGACTGCCCTTAGGGACCGGTTTGAAAAAGAAACCAATGAGTTGTGGGCGGAGCTGAACAAGCAAGGCCGCGCTTTATCAGCGGTCGAGGCCATTGTGGACGGGCATCCTGACCATGACGATTTGGCAAAAATTTATGAGGAAATCCGTAACGTCTCGAAAACCGTTGGCGATTTGAGCAGCAACATTTCCAACGTGACGGGCAAATTGACGGCGGTCGGCGACCAGCTGGGCCGTATGGACACTTTTTGGCGCAATCAGGGGAACCACTAATCATGGCCGACTATAACGAAGAAATGGCGCGGTATCGGCGCTTGTCTATTTTAAGCCTGTTAAGCGGTGCGGCGGCTTACACGCTGCATGAACACCACCTTAAAATCGGCTTGGCAAGCCAAGGCCAACCCGTCGGCACTGATGGGTTGCGGTCAGATTTGCAATGGTTAAACGAGCAGGGGTTGGCTTATATCCAAAAGCCTGAAGGCGTGTGGGTGGCGACATTGACCGCTAAAGGCGACGATGTGCGCCAAGGCCTGAGCCATAACCCAGGCGTTGCCTTGCCGGAGCCTAAATAATGCCGCCACGCTCGATATTTGACACCATGCCCGATGCCGTGCGCGATGAGCTGAACCAAAAGCTTTTTGGCTCCGGTTTTGGGGACTTGGTGGCATTATCCGCGTGGCTAGGCCAACAAGGTTATGAAGTCAGCAAGTCATCGTTGGGGGTGTATAGCAAGGGCTTAAAGGACAAGATGGAACGGGCTACCGCCCGCGCCCGTGAGCGGCTGGAAATCGCTAAGACCTTACGCGGCACCACTGATGATGAAAAGGCCGCGCTGTTGGAATTGAGCGAGATGGCCTCTTTAGACCAATTGCTGGACATTTTGGAGTCTGCCTCAGACTTGACGATGCAGGAACGTTTAAAATTCATGCCCCGGATTATCGCGGCAGGGGCGAATTTAAACCGCTCCGCCGTGGGCAGCGCCAAGTGGAAGCGTGAATTTGAACAACAAATCCGCGAGCAAGAACGCCTTAAAGCCGCCGAAGACCTGAGCGACGGCCTAAAAAACGACGGCATCAGCCCGGAGCTGGAGGCTTCGATCCGCCGTATTTTGATAGGCAAATAAGATGGCCGATAAGATTGACGGCCTGGAGGATTTGCAAACCGCCGACCATTTCCCCGCCAATGAGCCTGTTTTGTTGGGCTACCAAGCGCGGTGGTTTGAGGATGAGAGCGAGGTTAAGATCGCCGAAAAATCGCGGCGCACGGGGCTGACCTGGGCGGAAGCCGCCAGCAATGTCGTCACCGCCTCCAAATCCAAACGCCGGGGCGGGCGCAACGTCTTTTATGTCGGTAGCCGCCAAGAAATGGCCTTGGAATATATTTCCGCTTGCGGCCTGTTCGCCAAGGCCTTCAACTAATTGG
>JACXTQ010000170.1 GCA_016919605.1 Methylovulum sp. | reverse complement strand
CACTCACACAACGGGCACACGGCACCAGTGCTTATTCGGTCTTTGCTGGAAAGGCCCTTTACAATACTTCATAATGGCAAGCCTTGCCATGTTTCTTGGTTACGCCATGCCCCCCCCCGAAGGGGGGCTTACTTTGCTCACCACGAACGGATTAACTTACTACGACCTTAACTCAATAGCGTTTTCTATATTATTGAAATTAAAGCCATATTCCTTAACTTAATGGCAGTGGCATCAGACGCTAGGAACGTAATCAACACGTGGATTCAACTCCAAAGTGCAATCCTAGCAATCATGCGGCCTTCCGCCCTGCTTCGGCACAAAACACCGCTGAGGTGTCTTGTAGTTGAGTGTTTTCCGTGGGCGGTGGTTCAGCTTGCGCATCACCACCCCAACGTCTCCCCAATCGCCGATGCGGGTTTTCTCCGCAACAATGGCCGGACGCTGGTCAATGTTGACCCGGTTTCTGATCTGCCCACGTTTGTCTTTTAAACCGTAACGCTTTTTACGTTTGCGCCTAGAGTATTGGCATAAGGAACCGCCATGATGTAGGAGGTAGGGCAATTGCCGAGCTGCGTATAGGTGCTCATCGGCTCTCTCGCCTTTGCTCGGATTGAAAAAGGCCGGAGACTATAACAGCTAACCCTTCTCAATTTCGACTAATTTCAATTGCACTTCGGAAGTGAATTCACTATTTGTAATAAATTAACCCAGTAATTTCTCTATAAGTTTTGGCAAGGGCTATCCAAAAACCGCGATTTATGCGAAGCTAATACCCTGTTGAAAATCCCCAACCCAAAACACCCGAATTGCAACGCACACCGTTGGCGGTTTTGTTTTAGCTTAGTAATTAGTAATCGGCGCATCCTTTACTGTTACATTAGGCAAACTGAATCACACCCTTTTTAACGCATTCGCCATCACTTTTAGAGAGTATTATGAGAAAAGCAATAGTGTATTTTTTGTTAGCCATAACAAGCCCTTGTGTCATTTCGGAAGAGCTTCCTGACATTATGGCAGTGGATTCTGAAGAGAGTAATTCAGTTAACAGCGAATCCAAACAAACCGGGTCTTCATCAGAAGAACCGGTCACTAGTTATATTGCCCGTCTCGGAAAAAAAGATCATTTTAATAGTAAAGGTAAACGGTTGAGTACGGTTGCGGAAATTATCCGTCAGGATAGGGCCAATTATCATGACTTAAACGTACCTGATGATGAAGATGAAACCGATAGCCTATTTTATAATAAAGCCAATCGTGAGCATTTAGAAACTATGTTGAGTCGGGGCTTTATCGAAAAGCGTACTAAAAAAGCTATTCTTAACGGTACGCCTCTTGTTTCGGTAAAAGTTTACAAAAACACCATTGAAGTGTATTTGCAGTGAGGTGTCTAATTGCCCTGTTTTTTCTGTCGGTACTGACTAATGCGTATGCCGTTTGCGATAAAAATGCTGACATTTTAGTCAAAGCCTATTCTGAACATCTGCTTACCTGCAAAGATAATTATATTGTTTGGCGTTCGGGTGAGCAGCAACTCTACGATGACCAGAAGAAAAAAAGTGTTGATCAATTGTTGGAACAGCCCGACTTAGAAGACATGTTTACCTATGCCTATCCGATAGGCGTTCATTCATTCGGGGTGCCTGCTGTCAATGTTGACCCAGGGCGTATAAGAAATGAAGCCTTTTTTAAGCGTATTTATGGCTCAAATGCAGCACGGGTCAACAGCCATTTAACCACCCTGAAATGGATGCCAAAATCAAGCAAGCAAACTGTTAAAATTCAACGCATCAATGGCGTTGCCGGTAAGCTAGAGAAAATCTCCCAAGAATTGGATGAACTACCTGCTGAATTAAAAAAATTTGTTATCACTACTTCAGGTACTTTTAATTGGCGCGTCATTAGCGGAACCAAACTGTTAAGCAACCATTCGTTTGGGATAGCTATAGATATAAACACTAAGTATTCCAATTATTGGAAATGGGCGGGGAAAATGCAGTATAAAAATGCTATCCCGCAGAAAATAGTTGAAATATTTGAAAAATACGGTTTTATTTGGGGTGGGAAATGGTATCACTACGACACTATGCATTTTGAATATAGACCTGAATTGCTCATGAAATGATAAAGGTTCTATATGGGTTTTAAGCAAGATACCCTCTCCCCACACCAATCACAAGAGGGTAATTAAGCCACTTGTGGTTGGTAGGGTTTCTGGTGTTTGATGACACCATAACAAACTCCGTACCAGCTTCGGCTATCCCTATGCCAAAACGCTCCGCCGTCTATGTTACTTTATACATCAATGAGTTTCTGTTGTTATGCCAACAGAGCCTAAATTAAATCCAAGCCGAAATCCATAGCTTTTCTTATTTTTCGCTTTAAGGGGCGAATACTGTAGAGACATTGCACGGCAATGTCTTACGTCATTCATGGATATAGACGCGTATACCGACTTTGATACGGTCAAACAGGTCGGCGATGTCGGCGTTGTGCATACGGATGCAGCCGTGCGATTCGGGTAGGCCGGTCATGGCTTCATCGGGGGTTCCGTGCAGGTAGATGTAGCGCCATGTGCTGTCAACGTTGCCATAGCGGTTACGTCCTGGCTCCAGGCCGCCTAGCCAGAGTATGCGTGTGAGTATCCAGTCACGGTCTGGGTGTTGGAGCCTAAGGGCGGTGTCGTAAATTTCCCCAGTGGTGCGCCTGCCGATAAAGACAGCGTTTAGCGGTTGACCTGAGCCGATTTTGGCGCGGATGCTGTGCCACCCCCTAGGCGTGCAGTAGCTGCCTTTTTGTTCACCCGCCCCTTTTTTGGCGGTGGAGACCGGATAGGTTTTGATGATATGCTGATTTTCGATCAGTGCCAGTCGTTGATTGGCGATGGAAATGTCTATCAACTGGCGGAGCTGGGGGCTGGAATCGCTCATGAGGCTGTGAAAGCATTCAAAAAAGTGGGGGTTAAAAACAAAAAAATCACTGCGAAATTAAAAACGCCTTAAGAAAGGTTTTTTAAACGGTTTTTACGCCTATTGCAAGTTTTTATCCCCTTTTCCCTCGGCGTTGGACGCAATAGCCATTACCCCACGCTTTGAGGCAGTCAATATGCCTTTTGCACTTCGTTGGACAATAAAAAACCCGCTAAGCCTTATGGCTTAGCGGGTCTATGTACTTTATTGCATCTTGCTGTATATGTCTGTGGTGGAGAGGCAGGGATTCGAACCCTGGGAGGGGATCAACCCTCAACGGTTTTCAAGACCGCCGCATTCGGCCGCTCTGCCACCTCTCCAAGAGCCGTGCATTATATATAGAACAGATGGTAATGTCAATTATTAGTTTTTATAGCTTTAGATCATTTAATCATGATAAGCCGATTCGCCGTGTTCGGATACATCAAGGCCAACACGTTCGACTTCTTCGCTGACACGCAAGCCGATAACCATATCGACCAGTTTGTAGGAAACAAAGGAGACTGCACCTGACCATACAATGGCAATGCCCACGCCCCAGGCTTGGTTGATAAGCTGCGTTGCTATACTGTAGTCAGGGGCTACGGCATTGCTGACATAATCCCAAACACCCGTGCCGCCTAATGCCGGACTGGCGACGACTGCTGTGCCTAATGCGCCGATAATACCGCCGACACCGTGCACACCAAAAGCGTCCAAGGAATCATCATAACCAAACATAGTTTTCATGCTGGATACTGACCAGAAACAGATTGCACCGACCACCAGACCTAAGAAAATGGAACCCATAGGGCCTGCCCAACCGCAAGCGGGGGTAATTGCCACCAAGCCCGCGATAGCGCCTGAGGCACCGCCCAACATGCTGGGTTTGCCACGCATTATCCATTCCGCCGCCACCCAAGATAAGGTCGCCGCCGCTGTCGCCAATAATGTATTGATAAACACCATCGCCGCCAGGCCATTGGCTTCAAGGTTTGAACCGACGTTAAAACCAAACCAGCCGACCCATAACAAGGATGCCCCGACCATTGTCAAGGTGACACTATGGGGGGCAAGCGATTCTTTCCTATAGCCTAAGCGTTTACCAACCATAATACAGCCGACCAAACCGGCGATACCTGCGTTGATATGCACAACTGTTCCGCCCGCGAAATCCAACGCGCCTTTTTGGAACAGAAAGCCTGCGGTCGCCCCCGCAGTTTCTGCCGCAGCCGCATCGGTATACGCATCAGGGCCTGCCCAATACCACACCATGTGTGCGATAGGCAAATAAGCAAAAGTAAACCATAGCAAAACAAACAGCAGGATGGCTGAAAATTTGACCCGCTCGGCAAAGGCACCGACAATCAAAGCAGGAGTAATGCCCGCAAAGGTCAATTGGAAAGCAACATAAGCATATTCAGGGATAGCAACGCCTTTACTGAAAGTGGCCGCTAAAGAATCAGGCGTAATGCCACTCAGGAACATTTTCCCAAGACCGCCAAAGAACGCGTTACCTTCGGTAAAAGCAATACTGTAACCGTAGATAGCCCAAAGAACCGCTGCCATTGAGAAAATGACAAACACTTGCATGAGGATGGACAGCATGTTTTTGGCGCGTACCATACCACCATAAAATAAGGCCAAGCCTGGGACAATCATCAAGATGACCAATACGGTCGAAATCATCACCCACGCGGTGTCGCCTTTGTTGACGGTCGGCACAGGTGCGGGATCTGCAAGGCCTGCCTGGGCGAAGCCAAGCAAGGCGAGTGCTGACAAAATAGCCAGTAATGCTTTATGTTGTTTCATGTTCTCTCCTAAGCCTAGAGTGCTTCATCACCGGTTTCGCCGGTACGAATCCGAACCACCTGCTCTAAATTAGTTACAAATATTTTTCCGTCACCTATTTTGCCTGTGTTTGCGGCTTTGGTGATCGCTTCAACTGCGGCATCGACCAGGCTCTCGCCCACTGCCACTTCAATTTTGGCTTTCGGTAAAAAATCAACAACATATTCTGCCCCACGATAAAGCTCAGTATGACCTTTCTGGCGACCAAAGCCCTTGACTTCAGTGACGGTGACCCCAGAAACCCCTATATCTGAAAGCGCCTCGCGGACATCATCCAGTTTAAACGGTTTAACAATAGCGGTTATTAGTTTCATTTCATCCTCTTTGCGTATAGTAACGATTCAGAATTAGCTAAAGCATGGAGTGTGCCAATTGTTCAGGGTAATCAATAGGCTTATTATCTGGCTACCTCCTTTGGCCCTCTATCAATAATGCACTAAAGTAGAGCGTTTT
>JACXTQ010000169.1 GCA_016919605.1 Methylovulum sp. | reverse complement strand
GCCAAATGGCGGGCTGGAGCCTGGTAAACACAGCGGATAATATCCATGACCCAAGAGCTAAACCAAAACAGCACTTGCGCTTCGGGCAAATGTTGCCACTGTTCCGCGACCATGACCGGATGGGTTTGCTGTTTGGCTATTGCCAACCACGCCTTAAAACAGCCATTGCGTTGCTGTAGGCTGTCTTGCCGGGCATAGTCCAAGGCTTGTAAAGGGGCTTGTTGCGCCAAGGCCAGCACGATGGGCCAAGCGGCGGCGGCCATATCCGGGCGTTGTTCGGCCAACCAAGCGTTTACGCAAGCAGGGTCGGCGTTGGCGACTGTCAATTTTTGGCAACGGCTGACAATTGTTGCCGGCAATTTGGCGGGCCTATCGCTAATCAATAACATCACAGTGCGCTCGGTCGGCTCTTCCAAGCATTTTAAAAATGCATTCACCGTGCGGGTGTTCATGGCATCGGCAGGCTCGATAATGACAACCCGATAGCTGTCAAACTGCGGTTTCAGGCTGGTGCGGACAATCAGGGCGCGGATTTGCTCTATGCCAATGCCCTTGCCTGCCTCTTCGGGCTGGATGATGATAAGATCAGGGTGATTGTTTGCCGCGAACAACAGGCAACTGTGGCAGTGGCCACAAGCCAAACCGTCCGGTTGCCGATGGCCGCACATCAAGGCTTGGGCAAACTGTTTGGCCAATTGCAGCTTGCCCAAGCCTTTTTTGCCCATAATCAGCAAAGCCTGGGGAATACGTTGCTGGACGATGTAATCCTGCAAATGCGCCCAGTCTTGCTGTTGCCACGGCAACAGGCTCATCGTAACAAGACCCGTAGGGTTTCGGTAATGGCCCGTTGCACCTCGACCAGCGGTTGGTTGGCCTTAATCAGCTTGATGCGTTCGGGATACAATTCCATCTGCAACAAATAGCCGCGCCTGACCCGCTCAAAAAAACAGAGTTTTTCCGCTTCAAAACGGTCGATGATCGCCCGTTTTTTGACCCGCGCCATCCCCACTTCTATGGGTGCGTCCAATAACAAGGTCAAATCCGGCTTTAAATGGCCTTGGACGAACTGCTCCAACCATTGGATGCTACTGACTTTCATGCTACGGCCACCGCCTTGGTAAGCATAGGTCGCATCGGTGAAACGGTCGCTTAACACCCAGTTGCCTTGCGCCAAGGCCGGTTCTATCACATGTTTGATATGTTGCGCACGGGCGGCGAACATCATCAGCAACTCAGCCTGTTCGCTAATGGTTTCACTATCGGCATCAAGCAACAATTGGCGAAGTTTTTCCGCCAACAACGTACCGCCCGGCTCACGAGTGACCACCACCCGAATATCATATTTTTCCAGATGCTCTTTGATAAACGCCACGTTGGTGGTTTTGCCGACCCCTTCGACACCCTCCAAGGTTATAAATTTGCCGCGTATCATTTTTTCTTCCTTTGGTAAGTATCAACCGCTTTGTTATGTGCCGCCAAGGTGGCCGAAAAAACATGGCTACCATCACCCCGCGCCACAAAATACAGGCTGTCGGCGTTATCAGGATGCAAAGCCGCTTTGATGGCCTCCCGCCCCGGCATGGCAATCGGCGTAGGCGGCAGGCCCGTTATCAGATAGGTATTGTACGGTGTCAATGTCCTTAAGTCTTTATAGGTTATATCCCCTTGGTAAGCATCTCCTATGCCATAAATGACCGTGGGATCGGTTTGCAAGCGCATACCTTGTTGCAAGCGGCGGACAAAAACCCCGGCAATCTGCGGGCGCTCCGCCTTGGCGGCGGTTTCCTTTTCAATAATTGAAGCCATGATTAAGGCTTCGTAAGCATTTTTATACGGCAATTGCGCGGCTTTGCGTTGCCATTCCTGCGCTAAGACCGCTTGCATTTTCCGGTATGCCCGTTGCAGCAACTCAAAATCGCTGGTGTGTTTTTCAAAAAAATAAGTGTCAGGGAAAAATGCACCTTCAGGGTGCAAAGCACTCGCCCCCAATCTCATCATTAACGCCGCCGTATCGGCGGGAACCAGGGTATGTTCAAGATGTGTATCTTGGCCGATGGCTTGCCAGAGTTGGCGGAAATTCCAACCTTCGGGGAACGTGATCGTGTAATGCTTAGTCTTGCCGGACACCAACAACCTTAAAATATCAGGCATGGTCAGGCCGGGGGGCAATTCATACTCGCCAGTCTTAATGCGCTTGAAGGCATTGTCCTGTACCGCCAGCACTTTAAACCAGAGCGGCCTGATGGGAAGGTGTTGCGCCAACAGCTTATCGGTGATGATGGCAAAGGAATCGCCTTTGCTGATCTCTACAGTGACAGGCGGCCCACTGACCATAACTTGGCTGAGGGCGTACCGATAATCCAGCCATAGGCCTAAGCTTACCCCAATCAGCACCGCGCCGATCAGGGCGGGTCGTTTATAGTTCACTGCCGCTTTCCGCCGCTTTCAAGTGCGCCAAGCCTAGTTGCAACTGCCTAGTGATCGCGCCGACAGCAAAAGCGTGCCGGTCAATGTGCCGGACAGGCCAAATGCCGATAATGGCATTGGTCAGGAAAACTTCATCCGCCGCCAACAAATCGGCGGGCGTGTAATGGTGTTCGATGAGGGGAAGTTGCAGTTGTTGGCAAAGTTCAATGACAAGCTGGCGCAACACCCCGGCAACCCCTGAATGGGTCAATAATGAGGTATACACGATGTTATTTTTGCTGTAGAAAAGATTGCTCATCGTGCCTTCGATGACATGGCCGTTGGCATTGGTCATAATGCCTTCTTGGATGTCGGCATCAGCCCATTCGGCTCTGGCGAGGACTTGTTCAAGGCGGTTCAGGTGCTTGATACCCGCCAACGCCGGACTAACGCCCAAGCGGGTTTGGCAAAAACGGGCGGCAATACCCTGCTCTTGATACGCATCGGGATAATCGGGGAAAGGATGCAGGCTTAAGACTCGGCTGCTTTGGATACTGTCCGGTTGCCGATAGCCTCGGCCACCGACTCCACGGGTCACGACAATCTTTAACACCGCCCGTTCCGTAGCGGCAAGGTGCTGACAGAGGCCGGTCATTTCAAAGATTAAAAGCGTAACGTCCGGTTCTGGCAACAACAGCCTTTGGCAACCGGCTTGCAAGCGGAGCAAATGCCGTTTTAAAAAAACGCCACGCCGATGGTTAATGGCGATGGTTTCAAACAAACCATCGCCATACTGAAAGCCTCGATCTCCAACGGCAAT
>JACXTQ010000168.1 GCA_016919605.1 Methylovulum sp. | reverse complement strand
CTACATATAATTACAGCGATAATTCCATTTATGTTTATGACGGTGAAACAGGGACGCAGTTAGCAACACCGCAAAAATACGCAATAGAACGCTAAATAAAGCTGTTAAGCCTTACCAACCCCTCCGCCGATTCAATTTCTGGCGGATTTGCGCCTGTTCTTCTGTGCCGCACATAAAGGCATAGAAAAAACCCACGGTCAGCAGGACATACACCACGCCGATCACGCTTAGGATGAGAATCAACTGCCAGCGGTTGGCCGTGGCTAAATCTAGCCAGAGTTGCCAAGGCTTGATGGCGGCCATCAAGCCATAGCCGAACAGGTAAGGCATCAGGCCGGGCAACAGCACCGAGCGGATAAACCGCCACAGGCTAAGCCCTAAGCGGACATTGCCGACCAGCAAATAAAGTAAGGCGCTGAGGATACGCGCCATCATCACCAACAAGGCGATGGTGACGATGGTAAAGGTAAAATACTGCCAGACCGCAGCCAGCCCCACACCGACCAACAGCACTTGCCAGCCGATATAGCCGAAGGTGCGGGCGGGATGGTTAATGCCCTGATAATACGCCGATAACGGCCCGGTCAGGACGTGCAGTTGATAACCAGCACAGGCGCAGACTAGCACTTTGATGGTGTCGGCCATATTCATGGCGGTGTTGTTGCCTATCCAAGCGATAATCAGCCAACCGGCAAACGGAGCGAGGAAACCCATTGCCAAGCCGTTGAGCAAATTCAAGTAACGTAGGCCTTGGGTGTACAGGCGTTGGATGTCCTGCTGTTTGCCCAGGTGATGGGCTTCGGTGATGGCGGGCAGGAAGCTGGCGTTCATGGAAGAAAACACTTGGCTTGCCATCACCGGAAATTTCTGCCCCAAGTCCAAAATGGCAATCGCCGCCAATCCGCTCAAATAGCCCGCCAATACCCGCTCGATGGAATACATGGCGACCCCCAGCAAGCCAGAAAGCTGCAAAATGCCGCCATATTTTAAAAACGTGTGGAGGAAATCGCGGTTGACCAGACGGATACTGATACGCAAATCGGGGAGGGCGCGGTAACACAAGGCGATATAGACCAGCGTGGAAAAAATGTAGCGGGCAAAAAACGCCCACAGCAAGGACTCAATGCCGTAATGCAGCAACAGCAAGGTGACGATTAACGCTGTTTCCAGCAAAAAACTGATAATCCAAACGATGGTTTGCTGGGCGATTTTTTGCAGGCCGTGCAAGATATAGGCAAACGCGCCCAAGGTCATATCCAGCAACATCGTGGCTAAAGTGCCGAGTATCAGCACTTGGGCGGTCTGTTGCAAATGCGGGGCGACCTTGAAGCCTTGCAAAAGCCACGGCATGGTTAACCAGACCCCTGTTAGGGCAAGACAACTGAACAGGAACGTCAGTAGTAAGCCTGTGCTGACCAAGCCGTTGATCGATTCGTGCTGGTTTTTGGCGTTGTATTCGGCCACATAGCGGATATAGACGTTGGACACGCCAAACGCGCCCATGCTGACGTAGCTGATTAATAAAAAACAGGTTGCCCACAGGCCGTATTCTTCCAGTGACACATAATGCAGTATCAGCGGCGGCAAGCCGACACGGGTCAACAGATACAACAAACGCCCCGCTGTTTGTGCCAGGGTGTTGCGGAAGAATGAAGTGCCTTGCCGTTTATTTTTCATGGTCATCCACTGTAAATTTAATAAGTGTTGGCGTAGAGTATAGCCTTATTACCCGCTTATCACTATGCTTAGGGCCGGCTGTTCAAGCCCATTCATTTATAACAATAACAACAGGGGATTAGGTCATGCTGTCAGCCGTCCGTCAATTATTCCGCGCTTTCCTGCGCAAGAATGCCATGCAGTCAGGCCGCTTTGTCGGCTTGTACCGCAAATTTTGTAACCCTGATGGGGCCGAATGGGCAAGTTTTCTTAAACGCCATCATATCTTGTATCAGATGGGCGATGATTGTGTCGTGCAAATGAACGTGGAGATCACCGACCCCAAACACGTCCGGCTGGGCAATAATGTGCGCATGACCGGCTGCACTTTGTTTGGTCATGACGGTTCGGTCAATATGCTGAAAAAAATGTCCGGGGCGTGTTTGGACAGTGTCGGCAAGATAGATATACGCGATAACGTCTTTATCGGCCATCGGGCGATTATTATGCCCAATGTGACCATAGGCCCTAATGCGATAGTCGCGGCGGGTTCGGTCGTCACCCGTGACGTGCCGCCCAACACCATTGTCGGTGGTGTGCCCGCCAAGCCCATCGGTACGGTCGATGCTTACCTCAAGCGCTGCGAGGAGCGCACCAACGCCTTGCCGTGGCGGCATTTGTTGGCCGCCGATAATTTTGCCCCCGCCACCGAGGAGCTGACCCGGATGCGCTGCGCGTATTTTTTTGAGGCCGATGACGGTGACGGCCACTAAGGTTCGGTGAAAAAGTGCGCACGGTGGCAAAGACTTGTCTTGCTATTAGTCAAGTTAAGGATAGAATAAATTAGTATCGAATAACAACTATAATGAATTGGATTCGGCTAGGAGAAGAATATGTTCCCGTTTGATGTCAGCAAACCCGTAGTCGGCAAGGCAAGTATCCT
>JACXTQ010000167.1 GCA_016919605.1 Methylovulum sp. | reverse complement strand
AGTGACGGGTTCGTTGATGAAAATTTATGATGGCACCGGTATGGTGGCAGACAAATCCGGTGCGACCCTACTACCGATTCGGATCAGCGGCACGGAATATACGCATTTTTCTAAAATGCGCAATATCCTCCGCTTACGCTGGTTTCCGAAGATAACAATTCAGATTTTAACGCCTACTCATATTGAGCAGCACAAGGAGCTGAGCGGTAAAAATCGCCGTAAATACAGCGGTCATATCCTGGCCGATATCATGACAGAGATGATGTTCCAGACCAGCCATTATCGGCAAACGATTTTCTCAAGCCTTCTGGAGGCAAGGCAGATTCATGGCGGACAGCATACCGTCGCCGAAGATCTGGAGCGAGTACCATTATCATATAACACCTTGATTACACGTACGATTGCCATCGGTAATGCGCTGAAGAAAATCACCGAACCGGGAGAAAATGTCGGTATTTTTCTACCCAATTCCACTAAAACCCTTTGCATAGTGCTAGGCTTGCAATTGCATGGCCGGGTACCGGCGATGCTGAATTTTTCAACCGGCTCTGCAGGGATGGTGTCGGCTTGCCAAACCGCTAAAGTGAAAAGCGTGTTAACTTCACGCCGTTTTATTGAACTGGGCAAACTCGACGAAGAGGCGGAGCAACTCAGCCAAAAAGTCAATTTGGTGTTTCTGGAAGATTTGGCGGAGCACATTTCCGGCTTTGACAAAATCAAGGCACTGATACAAAGCCAAACAACATGCTGCTGGTATAAATACAACCAAAACAGCCCCGACAGCCCGGCGGTGATCTTATTCACTTCCGGCTCGGAAGGAACGCCCAAAGGAGTGGTGTTATCGCACGCCAATATTCTCGCCAATCATAAACAAATCGCCTCACGTATCAGTTTTACACCGCAGGATGTGGTGCTAAATTTTCTACCGATGTTTCATTCCTTCGGTTTTACCGTCGGCACACTGTTGCCGGTACTGACCGGTATGACGTCGTTTTTTTACCCGACTCCTTTGCATTTCGCTGTCATTCCTGAAATCGCTTATGAAATCAACGCAACCATCATGTTCGGCACCAATACTTTTTTAGCCGCTTATGCAAAAAAAGCCCATGCTTATGATTTTTATAGCATGCGCTATGTCGTCGCCGGTGCGGAAAAATTGCAGGAAAGCACTCGGTCAACCTGGGCGGACAAATTCGGCATCCGTATTTTAGAAGGCTATGGTGCTACAGAAACTGCGCCGGTCACGTCAGTTAATACTAATATGGACTTTAAGGCCGGAACCGTGGGTCGCTTCATGCCAGCAATGGATTACCGACTGGAGCCGGTTCCCGGTATTGAGGACGGTGGCAAACTGCATGTCACCGGCCCCAATATCATGCAGGGCTATCTGTTCGCCGATAACCCCGGACAACTGGTGCCGACGGAATCAATTTACGGTAAAGGCTGGTACGACACTGGCGATATTGTTCATGTGGATGACGACGGCTTTATCAGTATCCGCGGACGTAGCAAACGTTTCGCCAAAGTCAGCGGTGAAATGGTTTCGTTAACAGCAGTGGAATCCTATGCAGTTAAAGCCTGGCCTGATGGGCACCATGCTGCAGTCAGCCTGCCGGACGCCAAAAAAGGCGAACAAGTGATCCTGGTCACTACTCAAAAACAGGCGAAGCTTAGCCAACTGACTGAAGCGTCTGCAGGGGTTTCACAAATCAGCTTACCGAAAAAAATCCTTATTGTGGACGCCATTCCCGTGATGGCGACCGGTAAAATCAACTACCTGGCTGTAACTGAACTGGCCAGCAAAAATATATAAACCATTCAATCTTCAGTATGAACAAACAAATTTATCCGCTACTGGTTGCGCAATTCTTGTCTGCCTTTGCTGACAACGCCATTTTGTTCACGGTGATTGCCATCGTTATGCAATCAACCCATCAAGCGAGCTGGTACGTGCCTGCTTTGCAAAGCGTGTTTCTGATTGCTTTTGTAGTATTAGCACCGTGGGTGGGAGGCTTTGCCGATCACCACCCCAAATCCAGAGTACTGATTATCGCTAATATGATAAAAGCAATCGGTGCGGGTTTATTGTTGCTAAAAGTAGAACCGCTAATCGCCTACAGCATCGTCGGTGTCGGTGCGGCAATCTACAGTCCGGCCAAATACGGAATTCTGCCCGAACTTGCCGGACATGAATTCCTGGTAAAAGCCAATAGCTGGATTGAAGGCTCGACCATCCTGGCTATTTTGCTGGGTATGGTGATTGGCGCGAAAGTCGCCGACTATTCCACGCACTGGGCATTGATCGGGACAATAACGTTGTTCTGCATCTCCGCCCTGGTGACTCTGACTTTACCCGTACGGATTGCCGCAAAACCGGCTCCCGGCTCAAAAGTCATCGCTTTTGGCAAACAAATGGGACAGTTTTTTACCACGCCACGGTCTTTTTTCGCCATTCTCGGCGGCTCGCTATTCTGGGCATCTGCAGCAACCCTGCGAGTCGTGCTTATTGCCTGGGCTCCGCTGGTTTTGTTATCGAAAAACGCCAGTGAAATCGCCGAACTAACGCTGTTTCTTGCCATCGGTATTATCGT
>JACXTQ010000166.1 GCA_016919605.1 Methylovulum sp. | reverse complement strand
TAGCCAGCGTCTTGGCCATCCTGACTACGGCCAAACACATCGGGCAAGCCGCGAGCACCCATGAGGACACCGCCAGCCCCGCTGAAGATCCGGCTGTTGTCCCTGCGTAACCGGGGCGTAGCAACGTAAGCTTATTTTGATAATGCATTTTGACTCACTACCAGGCTGGTTGCGTTGGCAAGAAAGCTTGCATCCTTTAGCAATAGACTTAGGGCTGGAGCGTGTCGCCGCCGTTTATGACGCGCTCAACCCCAAACACCTAAAACCCCTGACCATCACCGTTGCCGGCACCAATGGCAAAGGTTCGTGCGTGGCATATCTGGAAGCGTTTTACAAAGCCCAAGGCTACCGTGTCGGGGCTTACACCTCACCGCATATCCTGCGCTATAATGAGCGCATCAAGATTAATGGCGAACCAGTTGCGGACGGGCTGATTTGCGCCGCCTTCACGCGCATAGAGGCCGTCCGTGACGGGCATTCCTTAAGCTATTTTGAATTTGGCACACTCGCCGCCCTAGACATTTTCTGGCGTTCGGGACTGGACATCCAGATTTTGGAAGTCGGCTTAGGCGGACGGCTGGATGCCGTCAACATCGTTGACCCCGATGCCGCCATCGTCACCAGCATCGGCATCGACCACGTCTATTGGTTGGGTGATACCCGCGAGAGCATAGGGCGGGAAAAGGCGGGCATATTCCGCACCGACACCCCTGCTATCGTCAGCGACTTAGACCCGCCCGCTTCCGTCATTGCCACGGCACAGGAACGCGATGCCCTGCTCTATTGCCTAAACCAGCAATTTTACTACCGCAAACAGGCGCAGCATTGGGATTGGCACGCCGAAGACCGACAGCTTAACGGGTTGCCGGAACCTGCCTTGCAAGGCGAACATCAATACCGTAATGCCTCTGCCGCTATCTTGGCGACGCAACTGTTGTCCGAACGCTTGCCGGTCAGTGCCGATGCCATCTGTGAAGGCTTAACCCATGTCCGCTTGGCGGGGCGTTTCCAACAGATACCCGGTGACATACCCATCATTCTTGATGTTGGCCATAACCCTGAAGCCGTGAAAACATTGGTCGATTATCTGCACGATAATTATAATGGGCGCACCGTCCATGCGGTGTTTTCAATGATGAAAGATAAAGACATTGCCGGTGTCCTGGCCATTATGGCTCCCGTTGTCCACGCTTGGTATTTTGCGCCCTTGGCCAATCACCGCGCCATTACCGAAGCCGCCATGCGCGAGATTTTTTTACAAAGTCCAGCCAGCAAGGTATCCTTTGGTCACACAGGGTTTAAGGATGCGTTTGCTGCGGCAAAAAGCCAAGCACATCCCAATGATGTGCTGTTGGTTTTTGGCTCCTTCTTTTTGGTGTCTGATTGTTTGCATGAATTTGAGAAAAGCGAGTTGACAACATGAATCAAGAATTAACACAACGGATCATTGGTGCGATTGTCCTGACCGCCTTGGCCGCCATTTTCATACCCATGCTGTTTGAGGATCCGGTCGATAATAGCGGCCAGATGGTCAGTGAACTGACCATCCCCCAAGAACCGGCTATCACCACTGACGACACCATCAGCAAATTGCCGCGCAATCCTGAGGATATCGCGCCATTGCCTGACGAAACCGCGGAAACGCCCGATGGCAACACCATAACCGATATGGAAAACGCCGCGCCACCGATGGAAGAACAGGAATTGGTGGGCGACCCTAACGACCCTGAATTGCCCGGTGAAGGCGCCGGACAAACCGACTCGGCCATGCCTGATGAAGAACCTGCGGCCAGCCCGTTGACTCCCCCCCCTGCCGCCAATAGCCTAGATACGGGCGAAGTCGGCGAAGTCAAAAAACCGGGCAAAAAAGCACCCGTAGCCAACCATCCGGTGATTAAACATCCGATAGCAAAACCCATAACCAAACCGGAAACGCCCAAAAAACCCGAACCGGCCATTGAACATAAGCCGGAGCCTAGCAAACCCGCCAAAGCCGCTGGTTTAGGCCGTTACTATCTCCAGGCGGGCAGTTTCAGCAAACGGGAAAACGCCGTATCGCTCTCCGAAGCGATACGTAAACAAGGCATGCCCGTCCTGCTAGACACAATCCAAACCAGCAGAGGCACTATGTATCGGCTGAGGGTAGGGCCTGAGCTGGACAAAAAACGCGCAGCAGCCATGAAAAGCAAGCTCCAGCAACAGAATATCAGCAGTATTCTGGTCGGCGAATAACCCCCATCCCTTCTCAAACCCTGACAATGATCTGGATAGACTATGCTATCGCCGGAGCGGTTGGCACCGCCTCTGTTATCGGCAC
The DNA here is from genome assembly GCA_016919605.1 of Methylovulum sp. Lineage (GTDB taxonomy): Bacteria > Pseudomonadota > Gammaproteobacteria > Methylococcales > Methylomonadaceae > Methylovulum. The sequence goes on along the minus strand of JACXTQ010000166.1, from coordinate 10,619 downwards.
AGTCAAAGGCTATAACCAACAAACCTTTGCCTTGCTGGTCGCATTTATCGCCCTGATGGTCGGTTTGGGATTCAGCCGTGACTTGGCCTATTTTCTGCCCCCTTCCATCAAAGACAGTTCCGCCAAACTAGCGACAGCTTTTGTCGCCCTCTATGCGCTCACCAGCGTAGTAGGTGCGGTCATCCGGTTGTTATTGGGCAAATTGCTAAAAAGCACACGACCAGCGCCGCTAGAGCGCATAGGCGGCTTAGGCTTGGGTATCTTGCGCGGCGGAATATGGGCGACCGCCATCATCATTCTGGCAGGCTTGTCAGTATTACCCCATTCACCTTGGTGGAACCAGACCAAACTGGTCCCGCCATTCCAAACCATAGCCCTTTGGCTAAAAGAGCACATTCCATCTGGTTTGCTGGAAAAAATTAATTATCGCTAACAACTTAACATTAGGTCGTAAAAAATGTGTGGTATTGCTGCTATCGTTTCGCATCAAGCTGTAAATCAAGAACTGTATGACGCGCTCACCGTCCTGCAACATCGTGGACAAGATGCTGCGGGTATTGTCACCTGCGAAAAAGGACGCTTGCACCTTCGCAAAGACACCGGGCTGACCCGCGATGTCTTTACCAATGCCCAAATGATGAAACTGCGCGGCAATATGGGCATCGCCCATGTCCGCTACCCCACGGCAGGCTGCACCAGCTCCGCCGAAGCCCAGCCGTTTTATGTCAACTCGCCGTTTGGCCTGACCCTGGCCCATAACGGCAACCTGACCAACACCGAAGAACTGAAAGAAGCCCTGTTCGTCCAAGACCAGCGCCATATCAACACCGACTCCGATTCCGAAGTCCTGCTCAATGTCTTCGCCCACGAACTGCAAAGCTTAGGCAAACTGCATTTAAGCGTCAGTGACGTGTTCGAGGCCGTCAAAGGCGTACACCGCCGCTGCCGGGGCGCTTATGCGGTCGTGGTCATGATCGCCGGATTCGGTATCTTAGGCTTCCGTGACCCGCACGGCATCCGCCCCATCGTCTACGGGCAACGTCGAAGCGAGTCCGGCACCGAATTTATGATCGCCTCGGAAAGTGTTGCCTTAGACGTGTTGGGCTTTGAACTGATTAGTGACGTTGCCGCCGGTGAAGCCGTCTTTATCGAAGAATCAGGCGTTTTACACACCCACCAATGCGCCGATAACGTTGACCATTGCCCGTGCATTTTTGAATACGTTTACTTTGCCCGCCCCGATTCGATTATCGACAACATTTCCGTCTATAAGGCCCGCTTGCGCATGGGCACCAAACTGGCGGAAAAAATCCAACGCGACTGGCCGGACAACGACATTGACGTGGTCATCCCGATACCCGACACCAGCCGCACCGCCGCCTTGCAAATGGCCTACATCTTAGGCGTAAAATTCCGCGAAGGCTTTATCAAAAACCGCTACATAGGCCGCACCTTCATCATGCCCGGCCAAAAAATGCGCGAAAAATCCGTGCGCCAAAAGCTCAACGCCATCGGCTTGGAATTTGAAGGCAAAAACGTCTTGCTGGTCGATGATTCCGTGGTGCGCGGCACCACCTCCGAGCAAATCATCCAAATGGCCAGGGATGCGGGCGCAAAAAAAGTCTATTTTGCCTCCGCCGCGCCCCCCGTGCGTTACCCCAACGTCTACGGCATCGACATGCCCGCCGCCCACGAACTGATCGCCCATAATCGCACCGAAGCCGAAGTGTGCACCGCCATCGGTGCCGACCGCCTGATCTATCAGGATTTGGACGACCTGATCGCCGCCGTCGGCAAAGGCAACCCCAACATCAGCCACTTCGACACCTCCTGTTTCAGCAACGAGTACATCACCGGCGACATTGACGATAACTACCTAGAGCGCATAGAAGCCCTACGCAACGACAGTGCCCAAAGCGAGCGCAATTCGGAAAATTTTATCGTGGAAATGCAAAATTGTGATTGAGGCGGATTGATTTTATCCCTGTGCGGATTACGGGAATCGAAGCCAAAACAACCCGTAATCCGCTTCGCTCCTTACCGGCTTGCTTACCGCGTTAAACAATGGGGGATGCCTTAGGTTAATACCTGTTCAACCACGCATAAGGGCCTTCGGCGATAGCGAGGCGGGTGTTCGGCGATTTCTTTCCAGATACCGTCCGCCACCTGTTTGATGCATTGCGCAGCAATTTAGGCGTTAGACACTATCTCGACCTTATCGTCATAATAGGCGACCGGATGGCGGAGTAACCGAATACTTTCACAGCCTCGACAGCGTAATACGCCGGATGTTTAAATGCCCAACATGCGGTGCAATACGGCTATCGCCTATTGCACGGAATGCGCCTTACCGCGTTAAATTCTCCAATTCTTCATTAATTATCGAAAAATCCATAAAATGCCCTCTTATAAAACCTGATGCCATCACTTGCAACAGTTGAAGCATTTGCGGTACAGGGCCAAATATTACAAATAACCGAAATAACAGCATGGCTAATTTTCGTTCTGCTATGTTTCCATCATTGCATTGCATAGAAACATAGCAACAAGAGTTAAACATTTTTTCCGCATAGCCGTTATTTCTGGGATTAGAAATTCTCAGCCCTCTCAAAATATGCTCATCAAAATAAGCTTTAGTTAACACAGGAACGAGTAATTCAGTTAACGCAGTAACTGAGTTTTTAGTATCAGGAAACGCTTTTGGGTGTAGATAAATTAATTTAGCTAAATAATAATGGGCATATTCATCATTTGAAATACTTAATAATTTAAAATCTTGAAAGATTAAAGCATAGGGAATAATTTGCTCGGCGTATAAATATAATCCATCTTTCTTTTGTTCAAATGCCAATGCACTTCCAAGCTCAATAAATAGCTTAGTAGCATTTATTTGCTTATATCCCCATTCATTGATTGTGTAATTGACAAAAAGTCCATCAATACACAACCAAGGGATGTCGTTACCAATAGATAAAGACATGCTTGAATAGACCGATATATCAACAAGTTCGACTAAAGAAAGCATGGAAGGCGGCATATCGATTAAATTAGGTTTAACCACTTCTACCTTGTCAAGGATAAAGCGAAATGCTTTTCCAATATCTTGAACATACTGGTTTATATCATCTGCCGATTGCCGCCATATACCCACATTATGCCGTAAATCCACTGGTAAATAACCGTTTGTAAGCCAATGCTCAATAACAACCTTAGTTTCATGAGTGATAATAAATTTAATCGAAGAATGATTAAGGCCGTAAGACAACCCAGTAATGGCAAGATAAGTTATCGCATAAACGTCCAGTATGATTTCAGCTGCCTCTTCTTCGCCAAAATTAGGCAAAAAACACGGGACTGGCTTTTTTGTCAATAATTGCTGTAAAGCGGCTTTGACTGGATCATTGCGGTATAAAAATTGGCCTTTACAAATAAAAGGAACTGAAGAATTATTGAAAACATCATCGTTTCTATTTTTGGGTAATTTACGTTCAAGTAGCGCGAGTAATTGCTTAGGATCATCTGGTACATTAAGTAAATAAAAACCATCGCTACCGTTATTTTGTATATGCCGCAATTGTAAAGAAATTTGAAAAGCGGCAATATAAGGGGGTAATCGATCAAGCAAGGTTAAATCGTACATTCCATGTTGTTTAGTTTCTCCTACTTTCATTTGATAAAGCGCATTACCCAACTCAGAATTAATGTCCAATAAAGCAGGGTGCTTGGTATTTTCGAGGCTAACTAACAGTTGAGTTAGTTCATCACCATCTTTTTTGAATCTTACGCCCACAATAGAATTGCCAACATTCTCATCCGTCGGTTTTCGCTTAATATGAGAAAAAATTAGATTATTGCTGAAATTTGTTATTTTTGTTGCACAAGTATTTGGATTTTTAACAAACCAAGAAAGTATTATTTTTTCGACTCTAGCAAAGTCTCCTGTTTTGGCAATTTCGATTAATAAAAAAACAGCTCTATCTGATTCTTTGGCTAAAAGCCCGTCTGGAATATTTTTTAAAATTAAGGCCAATTCGTTGTCGGATATTCCATTATTCCTATGTAGACATACCAATGAATACCAGACATCTAATACATTTAGATCAAATTTTAAAGCTTTCTCAATAGATTCTATGGCATTAGAATAATCATTTTGCTGCTCAAACAGACGGGCTTGAATCTGCCAGACGAAAGCATTTTTTTCAGCTTGATTGATATGTGAAAGTACGGAAGCAAGCGTTGCCATTTGCTGGCTAATAAGCAAAGCATTTAAGTAAGACTCAACGATGGGGGATGCCCATAAATCAGAGGTGGGTAATATGGGGCTGATTAAATCACAGGCAATGACCGAAAGCTTTGGGTGTATCCCCAGACGTTCAGCTATTTCGAGCAAAGAGATAGGATGGAGGTTAGGTAGCATTTTTTTGTGCTTTTCAACAATTGTTTCAGAGAAAAGCCTTGTTTTTTCAATTTCTTCCCTTTGTGCTGGATTCTTTTTATCAGGTAATGCAAGGAGCCTCAGCATAAGATAATTAAAATCCGCAACAATATCTTCTACATCGATAATTTTTCCTCCAGAGTCAATCCATTGTCTTAGAAGTTTAAAATCAGGAAAATGGCGAGCAATTATAAAATCATCGTTAGATATTTCTTTTTTAGCAAAAACGTCATTTATTAACTGGTTGCGATAGATTTCATCGTTTTGTGCTTTTCTGCATTTGGAGTTAAGATCATCCGTTTCTAATTCGTTTGGAGAATTGAGCCGGCGAAGAATAATAGCTACTTCAGGATAATTTTTTTCAATGTCATCGACATATTTCCAACAAACATCATCTAGTTGTTGATGCTCATTACGTATGTTATGCCAATACGCCGCAGCAATATTCAATAATAGTGGATCGGAACCTTTTGATTCATTTATCAATAAAACCACTTCATCAATTAGCTTAATTATTTTCGCTTTTAAGCTAGCGGTGATTGTCCAGTAGTGTTTGTTGCCAAGTTGCATTTCCAGATTGCAAGCCGTTGTAACAAGCCATAAAACTTTGCTATTGAATGAAGGAGATATTTCGTTTAGGCGATTGGCAACAATTAAGGAAAACTCAAAAAGTTGCATCCGAAGCCCACCGCGAATTAAGCCAATAAGCAGGCTTTCATTCAGATCAAGCCTTTTTTCTTTATAGGTTTGTTCCAACTCATCAGAGGTTGCAGCACACTCATAAAACACTTCTTGGGAATATACAAGTGTTGTGCTGCTCCGAAAATAACGCTCCCTTGCATCTTCGAGTCTGTTCTCTTTTACGTCTAACCGAATCAAAGTAGCTAGGCATAGATCACGGATGATGTTATTGGTTGAGCCTTTGAATGTTGAAAGTATAGAGCTATAAACTTTTGGTGTTTCGTTATCTTCAAGTAAATTCAACTGAATAGAAAGCATATCAAGGATAGCTTCGCTATTTGAATCTAACCCCATTGCTTTAATGGTTTCCAAGCGAATTTTCGCCTCATCCCGCTTTCTTTCTCGAATGCTGGAAAGTATCTGTTCAATTGGTTTACGCAATACCTCTGTCGCAACCAATTGATAGATATGTATATTTTTATCCCTAGCAACATTATCACCATCACCTGTGGCATTTTGATAAACGGGAGAGCGACTTTCTGGCATCAAATCCACAACTTATCTCTCGCTATGAGTTATTTTATCTCTACCTACATTGTCACCACTGCCTGAATGATGCTGAATAATCGTGTTGCCTTCTGTGGCTGGCTTTATGTTTTCAAGAAGCTGTTTTAATTCATCTGATGCGACAATTTTTCTTTCAATTGCGATTTCGCTCATTTCATCGGTCAGTTCGAGTTTGTTTAACGCATAAGTCATGGCGATCAATTCAGAATCACTGATTACCCAACCTCTTAGCCGTTGCTTAAGATCATCGACACCCAGTATTGCACCGCATTTCATTATGTCATAGGCAATGCCCGATAAAACCGCACCTATTAAAAATTCTTCCATACAATTTCTCCTTTGAAAATATTTAATAATTTACTTATCGATATAGGGCGAAAATTACTGATTACAAGAAGATCATATTGATATTTATTGAATTATAACTATTGAAATGAAATGGCGTTATTGATTTTTTTAAAACCAAAATCCCCTACCCCAACAACCCCTCAATAAACCAATGCAACACTTTCCCCCTGTTAGACGCTTTCCATGCCAGATTGATAGCTTCTTGGGGAATTTCGCCATCCAGTTCTAGGGCAAGCAATAAGCCTTGCTGTAGGTGGTTTTGGATGCGGTGTTTGGGTAGGAAGCCTACGCCTAGGCCTGCGCATTGGGCGTTAATTTTTTCGCTGATGGTGGGTACGCTCAGTACCGGACGTTTGCTGCATAGGCGGCGGCTTTGTGGGGCTTGGTAGCGGGCGGAGTCTCTGACGACAATAAAACGGTGCTGTTCGATGAGCTGGCGGGATACGGGTTGCGGGGCTTGCGCCAAGGGATGGTGGGGGGCGACGGCAAACACCCAGTCAATCTGTTGCAGGTTTTTAATGATTAGGCCGGGTTGGGGCGTGGGTTGTTCGCCGACACCAATCACCAAGTCCGCCCGCTCGGTGGCAATGGCTTCGATGGCCCCGCCCAGCACTTCTTCATAGAGGTTGATTTCTATGTCCGGCTGCACTTGGTAGAATTTGGCGATTAACGGGTAAATGACTTCAAAACTGAGCAGGGAATCAACGGCGATGTTAAACACGGGTTCCCAGCCGCTGTGGGTGGTTTTGGCCGCCACCGCCAGCCGTTCGGTGGCTTCCAGAATATCCCTGCCCTGCTCCAACAACACTTTGCCCGCCTGTGTCAGCACGGCTTTGCGCCCTTCTTTGCGGAACAGCACGATGTCTAGGTCTTGCTCCAGTTTTTGGATGGTATAAGAGATGGCCGAAGGCACGCGGAACAATTCCTGCGCGGCGGCGGCAAAGCTGCCTTTACGGTCAATCGCCGCCAACACTTCCAGTGCGTCCAGGGTGATGGGGTATTTCATGGTGTTTGGTTCACTTTAAAAACAAAGCCCTATCGTTCCCACACGCTGTGTACCCTCAGGGGCAGTGTGGGAACGAGTATGTACTTATTAACATGATGACTATTAATGATAATTTCTTAACTTAGGCAGTGATGTTAGCGCGAGGGTTTGCACCGATAAGTTGCGGGAAATTTTCATAAATGCCTATTGCTCATCAAAGCCGTTAATGTTTACCAGCCTGTTTTAGGCTGATTTTATTATTGTTGCCTAGGGATTAAAGGGCCAACCCAGTCCATAAAGTCCCGGGGGGAATAGTGGCCCGCATCAACAATAACTGAAAATGGTGCAAAGGCAAATTTATTTTTATAACCATAAGAACTCATTTAACTCATTTTGGTTATCATGCTAACCCATAGATTGTTCAATTTTTTTGAACTTATTAAACAAAATCTACCGCTTTTTATTCTGCCCAGCCACCTTATAATGTCTGTGAACATTAAATTTATCATCATTTTAAGGGGTTGTTATGAAAAACTGGCTTGCTAACACATTGGTTTCCCGTGCGGGTTTGGAAGCGACCGTATTGCGCCTGCCTATCGGCTTGATTCTGGCGGCACATGGCGGGCAAAAATTGTTCGCTTGGTTTGGCGGTTATGGCTTGGAAGGCACTGGACAATGGATGGCCTCGGTCGGCCTACAACCGGGCGTACTGATGGCCTTATTGGCGGGTAGCGCGGAGTTTTTTGGCGGGGTCGCCCTGATGCTAGGTTTGTTGACCCGTATCGCCGCTGGTGCCAACGCGCTGACTATGGCCGTGGCTTTGCTATGGGTACATGCCAGCCAAGGCTTTTTTATGACGGCGCATGGCATTGAATACGCATTGGCCTTGTTGGCGGCCAGCGTGTCCCTGCTGATTATGGGCGGCGGCCACTATAGCTTGGACGGTTATGTATTAGACAATAATTTATTGGGAGATAGCCATGACGACTAAACCTACGACCCTGCGACTGCGTCACCTCGACAAAGTCATCAACGGCCTACGCACCTCTGATGGCGCGGGGGTGAAACTGAAACGCATCATCAGCCCCACGCCTAGCAACGCCTTTGACCCGTTTTTGTTATTGGATGAGTTCGCCTCGGATGAAGCGGCGGATTATATCGGCGGCTTCCCTGACCATCCGCACCGTGGCTTTGAGACGGTGACTTACATGCTGGCAGGGGCGATGCTGCACCGTGACCATTTGGGCAACCAAGGCCATTTACGCGCCGGTGATGTGCAATGGATGACAGCGGCGCATGGCATTATCCATTCGGAAATGCCGGAGCAAGAAGACGGCCTGTTGCAAGGTTTCCAGCTTTGGATCAACTTGCCCGCGTCAGAAAAGATGAAACCACCCCATTACCAAGATATTGCCGCCGCTGACATCCCTAAGGTCGATTTAACGGCGGGTGGCTATATCAAGGTGATTGCCGGGGACTATGTGGGTGCTGACGGCACAGTGACAACAGGTGCGGTGGCGGGCGTGAGCACCCAGCCGGTGTATTTTGACATTGTCCTTAGCCCAGGGCAGCAGTTGAGCATTCCGGTGGCTTTGGCGCATACCGCCGTTATCTATGTGTATGAAGGCCGCGTAACGGCCGATACTGACAATGGCGTGTTAATAGCGGGGCAATTGGGGCAGTTAGTCGCTGGTGACGGTATCGTCCTCAGCACCGGCGATACCTCCGCCAAGCTGTTATTGCTCGCCGCCCAGCCGATTGGCGAGCCTGTCGTGCAAGCGGGGCCGTTTGTGATGAACACCACCGCAGAGATTGAACAGGCTTTCCGTGATTATCGGGATGGCGTATTGGCCGTATAAAAAAAGGGGGTGGCGGTATTTCCGCCACCTTATCCTACCTAACTCATGCCCCCTGAAAACAAACGGTAAGCCAGATTCGCCGTTTCTTCCTGATACAAAAAACCCAAACCGTCCAAACAGGCTTGGAAAGCGGCCTGTTCGGTCACAGGCATTTGTACCCCCATCAAGACCTTGCCAAAGGCCGCGCCATGATTGCGGTAATGGAACAGGCTGATGTTCCAACGGCCACCCAACTCGATCAGAAATTTTAACAAAGCCCCAGGGCGCTCTGGAAACTCAATGCTGTAGACAAATTCGTGCAATTCACAAGGCGCGTGGCCGCCGACCATATAGCGGATATGCTCTTTAGCCAGTTCATTGGTAGTCATATCGGTGACGGCAAAGCCATGCCCGTTCAGATGTTCTATGATGGTGGCACGATCCGATTCTAATCCACTGCTGGAAATGCCGACAAACACGTGCGCCATAGCGGCATCAAAATAGCGGTAGTTAAATTCGGTGATACTACGCCCACCTAACAGGCGACAAAAGGCCAAAAAGCTGCCCGGCACTTCGGGAATACTAACTGCCAGCAAAATTTCCCGATGCTCGCCCACCTGCGCTCGTTCAGCGACATAACGCAAGCGGTCAAAGTTGATGTTAGCCCCACTGTCGATAGCGACCAAGGTTTTGCCGACCAGCTTCTCGCGCCCGACATATTTTTTTAGGCCTGCGATAGCCAAAGCCCCCGCCGGTTCGGCGATGGATCGAGTATCATCAAAAATGTCCTTAATGGCCGCGCAAATCTCATCGGTAGTGACGGTGATGACCTCATCGACATAGCGTTGCGCCAAGCGGAACGGTTCCGCTCCGACTTGTTTGACGGCAACCCCATCGGCAAACAGCCCCACTTGCTCCAGCACCACGCGGCTACCCGCCTGTAAGGCACGGTTAAGGCAATCGGCATCATCAGGTTCGACACCGATGATTTTAATGTCAGGGCGGACAAATTTGACATACACGGCAATCCCCGCCAGTAAGCCACCGCCGCCGACCGGCACAAAAATCGCGTCCAATTCGGCGGTTTGTTGACGCAGGATTTCCATTGCCACCGTCCCCTGCCCGGCAATCACATCAGGGTCATCATAGGGGTGGATAAAAGCCCGCTTCGAGACTTGTGCCAACTGCTGGGCGTGGGTGTAGGCCTCGCTGTAAGAATCGCCGAACAACTCAATATCGGCCCCCATTGCCCGCACCGATTTTATTTTAATTTCCGGTGCGGTGGTGGGCATAACGATTAAGGCGTTGATACCTAGGCGTTTTGCCGCCAAAGCTACGCCTTGGGCATGGTTGCCTGCCGAAGCGGCGATCACGCCTTGTTGTCTGGCACTGGCATCAAGCAGCGACATTTTGTTGTACGCGCCGCGCAATTTAAACGAGAACACCGACTGCAAGTCTTCGCGTTTTAGCAAAATGGTGTTGCCTAAGCGTTCGGATAAAGACGGGGCAAAATCTAAAGGAGTTTCTATGGCGACATCATAGACTCTGGCACGGAGTATTTTTTCTATATATTTTTCGGGCATGGTTTAAAAATGGGCTGAATAATCCTAGTTTCTGGGGTATTATCGCACACCCTATCCACTTTACAGGAATTACCCCTCCCATGACCCAAGACGAACTAAAACAAAAAGTCGCCCATGCCGCCCTGCCTTACATTAAAGATGTCGGCATTATCGGTGTCGGCACCGGTTCCACCATCAGGCAC
>JACXTQ010000165.1 GCA_016919605.1 Methylovulum sp. | reverse complement strand
TAGGGTGAACACATCGCTGGCCCACAAACTATCCAATGTTGCCGGTGGCTTGGTTGGCATCGGTTGACGGTTAGTGATGGTTTGAATCGCCTGGACGCGCACGGCATTTCCACTCATTTATTTGCTCCTGATTGGCTGTTGGAATTGTTTATGGATAAAGCAATAAGCGAACCAATTTTGGTATTGCCCACTATTTTTCAGAAAATCAGGCGACAAATACTGGTTTTGCCGCTAGAACAGGGTGTAAAGGTTTGCAAACGCTGGGTTTGGTGGTCGTTTTTAGTGCGTAGACGTGGTTGTATTTGGTGCGTTCACGCGGGGCATAGCGCTTAAGAAGGTTACATTGGTTTTTGGAGGTGCTCGTACTTCGCCCTTGGCCTGCCGCGAAAGATTAAACACTTACCGCCAAAAATCCCAATTTTAGGTATCGCTGCGTAGGTACGCCAGGATTCCATAATACCTTTGGCTTTGGCACAATATCTGCATTTGTCCTATAAACCATTCATTCACCGATACCATAATAAAGATGAAACCAACTCTTGAGCTTGAGCAACTGGAACGCTATTTCCAACAGGTGCAGGATATTATCCTTAGCCGCCAGCATTGGGTGAGCGGCTTATTGCCCGCCAGTACGGCGGTCACTGCGCATGGCAATTACACCGATGCTTGGGTTAGGGATAATGTCTACAGCATTTTGGCGGTCTGGGGGTTGGGCTTGGCTTATCGGCGGATTGGGGGTGATCCCTTGCATGAAAACCAAGGCCGCGCGTATTTGTTGGAACAAAGCGTGGTCAAGCTGATGCGAGGCCTGTTGATGGCGATGATGCGCCAGTCCCCAAAGGTGGAAAAATTTAAGCACACCCAAAACCCTTTGGATGCCTTACATGCCAAATACGATACCAAAACTGGGGTGGTGGTGGTCGGCGACCATGAGTGGGGGCATTTGCAGTTGGACGCAACCTCATTATTTTTGCTGATGCTGGCACAAATGACCGCATCTGGCCTGCGCATTGTCTTTACCATTGATGAAGTCAATTTTGTGCAAAATTTGGTGCATTACGTCAGTCGCACCTACCGCACCCCTGACTATGGCATTTGGGAGCGGGGCAATAAAATTAACCACGGTATCGCGGAACTCAATGCCAGCTCCATCGGTATGGCCAAGGCGGCCTTAGAGGTTATGTCGGGCTTTAACCTGTTCGGCAAAGACGGCGGCCAAGCGGCGGTGGTGCATGTCATCAGTGATGATATTGCGCGTACCCGCATCACCTTGGAATCTTTGTTGCCGCGTGAATCCATTTCCAAGGAAGCCGATTCGGCGGTGTTGAGCATCACCGGCTTTCCGGCTTTTGCCGTGGAAAATCAAGCCATCCGTGAAAAAACTGAAAAGCTGATTTGCCAGAAACTGCAAGGCCGTTATGGTTGCAAACGCTTTTTGCTGGACGGCCACCAGACCGTTATCGAAGACAGCAAACGCTTGCACTACAATCCGCAAGAGCTTAAGCAATTTATGCACATCGAGTGTGAATGGCCGTTGTTTTTCAGCTATTTGCTGCTCAATAAGCTCTTTGCCGGTGATGCCGAAGCGGCGGCGGAGTATCGCACCAAACTGGAAGGCTTGCTGGTCGAGCATAACGGCCAAAAGCTCTTGCCGGAACTGTACATCGTCCCTAAAGAGGCGATTGCGGCGGAAAAAGCCCAGCCTCAAAGCCAAGACCGTGTGCCCAATGAAAATGTCCCGTTAGTCTGGGCGCAAAGCCTGTTTATTTTAGGTAGCCTGATTCAGGACGGTTTGCTGGGTATTGACGATATAGACCCCTTAGGCCGCTATAAGATGGCCGGCCCCTGCCAGGGTCACAGCGTACAGGTTGCGCTATTGGCTCAAGACGAAAACGTGCAAAAAGATTTGGCGGCGTGTGGCATCCAGACCCAAACTCTGACCGAAGTGTCACCCGTACAAATCCGCGATGCCAGCGAGTTGGCACAGGCTTATACCCATGTCGGCAGAAATGATTGTTATGGCCTGACAGGCCGCCCGTTGCGCCAATTGCGTACCTTATCTACCTCGAAGCTGTATGTTTTATCAGGCGAACACCTGGTGTTCTTACCGCAATACCTTAACCAAAAGGGTTTTTATCTGGCTATGGACAACCGTCTGTTGATAGACCGGTTAAGGTTGGAATTTGCCTATATCTTTAAGCATTGGGACAAGCCCGGCAACCCTTTGGTGGTCATCAGCGTCAAGTCCAATATGCTAAAAAGCTATAACCGCCAAGTATTGATCGAATTTATTGAGGAGCTGCAACAAGGGGTCATTAATAAAGTGCCGATAAAATTGGGATTTATTGGTGACTTTACCGCCACCTCCAATAAGGAAAAAATCAATTACCTGCATGATTTTCAATTTTCCAAAGCGACTTGGCAAGAAAGCGAGCGGCCTTTTTTCCATGTCCTGCCGTTTGACGGTATCGATTCCAAGCCCTTGGACACGCTATTTTTGACAGTGTGGGAAATCAGCGACGATAAGGCTCTGGTGGAGCAACTGAAAATAAACAGCAACCTGTACGTGCAGTTGGAAGTGTTAAGCCAATTGGCGCTACGTCATGGTTTGGATTATGAGCCAGGCCCAACCACGTCCGATAAGCAAAAATGTTCGGTACGGGATTTGTTGGAAGAAGTTTACGGGCGGGCGGGCGACCAACATGCCTGGTATGTCATCAGGCGTTGCGCCGGTTTGTTGGGCAAATACGACATTAATCTGGAACAGGCGGCGACCGACATTTTGGTGCGCCAGCATTTGTTGACTGTAGGCCGGGCTTATAGTGGTCGGGCGACCCTGAGCCGCCCCACCGATTCGTGGGAAATTTTGCAGATTATCCGCACCTACAACAATAACAATGCCAGTGAGCTGATTATCATCCAAGAGCTGATTATCTATTTGGGCATGTTGGTCAAATCGGCACCGGAATTGTTCGCCGATATGCACACCGTCAGGGTAGGGCATATTTTGCAATTGATTTTGGTTAGGCAAAAACGCGAAACTGGCGGCACGTTGGATCAGGCTTTTAACGACATCTTATTTTTGTCGCCTTACCAATTATCGCAGAAAGTTCGAGAAACTTTGGCCGATTACAGCAATACCGAAAACCAGTTAAGCCAAGTGGAAGCGCTGCATCATGAGGGTGATTGCAAAGATTTGGGGCAAGCGCGGTTTTCCAAAGCGATGGATGCCCAAGACCATGCCGGAACGGCTGACTGGTATGATTGGCGAGAGCGCCAAGGCAGCGTGGGTCGTGAGAATGATGCTTTTTTTGCCAGCGTCTGGAATATCCTGCACCATTGCGATGGCTTGATGGTAGGGGAAAAACTCAACAGCAAACGCCGCTTGGACAGTGAAATTATCCTCTCGCAAATGACCTCAGGCGAACAGAGCTTTAAGATACACGTCAGCCATTTGCTGAACAAAATCCAGTCGCCCGTATATCGGCAATTGACCGTGGAAGCCATCAAGGCGATAGCGTCAATTTTCCATACCCATTCCGTTTACATTAATGATACGCTAGTGACGGATGTGATTATCGGCCATGCGGTGCGGATCTGCTGGTTGCAAGCGCATCCGCAGCATCAAGATCACTATGAGGAGTATGTGGCGCTTGCTTGGCAAGCGTTCTATCAACTGCCCCCCCATCGGGTCGCTAATGGCATATTGGACGCATTGGTGCATTTGATGGACACCCATAATCAAAAATCCCCCAACCCAGAGACAACCCGATGATACTTGCAGGCGATATAGGCGGCACCAAAACAGTTTTATCCTTATTAGACAAAGGCCAGGACGGCGAATGGATTTGCCGGCAAGAGCAAAGTTTTTCCAGCCTCGCATACCTTGAATTTACCGACATCCTTAGAGAATTTATTCCGCTCGGCACCACCATCACCGCCGCTTGTTTCGGCGTGGCCGGCCCTGTGGTCAACCAGCGTTGCCAAACCACCAATTTGCCGTGGTTACTCGATGGCGAAGCCTTAAAAACAACCTTAGGCACGACCCGGGTCAAATTGCTGAATGATTTGGAAGCGATGGCTTTGGGTATGTTGCATTTGCCGGAAAGCGACCTGCTGGAATTAAACCCGAATGCCCAGGCGCAAACGGGCAACATCGCCGTGATTGCCGCCGGGACTGGGCTAGGTGAGGCGATTTTATATTGGGATGGCCAACGCCATCAGCCGATAGCGACCGAAGGCGGCCATTGCGATTTTGCGCCCCAAACCGAACAGCAGGACAGCTTGCTCAGTTATTTGAGAAACCAATATCCTCAACACGTCAGTTGCGAGCGTCTGATTTCCGGCATGGGCTTTAGCAATATCTACGATTTTCTCTGCGACCATGATTTTGCCACCGCTTGTTTGGCAGTGCCAGAGGTGAACGACCACGAATCGGGGATAGATCGCAACGCCGTCATTTCCAGACTGGGTGTCAGCGGCGAAGATGCCTTATGCGCGGAAACCGTGCGCCTGTTCGCCGAGCTATACGGTGCGGAAGCGGGTAATCTGGCTTTAAAAGCCTTGGCGATAGGCGGGGTGTTTATTGGCGGCGGTATAGCCCCGAAGATATTGCCAGCTATACAGGCGGGCGGATTTATTGCGGCATTTAAAGCTAAAGGGCGCTTTTATGGCCTGTTAGATACGGTTTCCGTTAAGGTGTCGCTGAACCCACGAACCCCTTTGCTGGGAGCCATCCATTATTTTGCTTAAGGGTTCAAGTTATCCGGCCCGGCTTTGTCCGTGTCTTCACAAACAGGTCGGTGGCTTAGGCAAGCCTGCCAATTTGCAAGTATATTTCAAAGGGCCATCGGGGAACAATTTCGACAAATAACGGCTATTGCCTTTGTCTTCCCCTAGTGTTTTGGCTATGGCTTTGGCAAATACCCGCGCATTCGGCAAATGCTTATATTGCTGATAATAATGGCGCATAAACCAGATCAGCTCCCAATGCGCCTCGCTCAAGCAGATGCCGTTGGCTTCGGCCAAGGCTAGAGCGACCGACTCGTTCCAATCGGCCAAATTGACCAAAAAACCTTGCTCCGTGGTTGCCAAGGTTGCGCCGTCAACTGTCAAGACCATGATTGGATCGCCGTGTTTTTAACCGTCAAGGCTACTAGCCCCGTATAATCAAGCAACACCAAGCCCGCCGCTAACTCCTGTTCGGCAATACCTCGCACTTGTAAGTCATCGGTTAAGGCGAACAATTGGCAGGTGTCCGCTAAAGAGGTTAGTAACTGCGCCCAGCGGCTGTTTTTTAACAAGCCCAGCACGGCGCTATCCAGAAAAACCACATCATCGCCCGTGACAATGCGCCCTAGCACCGCCGTGTCCAGCGGCGATTGAAAAATCAGATGTAACATTAAGCCGTTTCCGTTATTTTCAAGCCAACAATGCCGATAATCACCAACAGCAGTGACAGCAAGCGCGGCCAGTCTGCGGATTCTTTAAACAAAACAATCCCCAAAATCGCCACACCCACCACGCCGATACCAGTCCACACGGCATAAGCCGTACCAACGGGCAAGGTTTTGATCGCCAGCGTCAGCAGATAAAAACTGATCGCCCCTGAAGCGGCGGTCAACAAGCTCGGCCATAGCCGGGTAAAGCCTTCGTTATATTTAAG